>JAZOVZ010000014.1:0-7243 GCA_045658965.1 Eubacteriales bacterium | reverse complement strand
CCAGACGGCTGGTCAGATAAGCGGGATAGCCCTCTTCACCGGGCATTTCCTCAAGTCTGCCCGACATCTCACGCAGAGCCTCTGCCCAACGGGAGGTGGAGTCTGCAATAACAGCTACGTTGTAGCCCATATCGCGGTAGTATTCCGCAATGGTGATACCCGTGTAGATCGACGCCTCACGTGCCGCTACGGGCATATCCGAGGTGTTTGCGATCAGCACGGTACGCTCCATGAGCGATTTGCCCGTTCTCGGGTCGGTCAGCTCGGGGAATTCACGCAGAACGTCGGTCATCTCGTTACC
This sequence comes from Eubacteriales bacterium, assembly GCA_045658965.1. Classification (GTDB taxonomy): domain Bacteria; phylum Bacillota; class Clostridia; order Oscillospirales; family CAG-272; genus SVQP01. The sequence goes on along the minus strand of JAZOVZ010000014.1, from coordinate 6,942 downwards.
GCGCTCGCCGCAGCCGATATAAACCACCACGTCCACGTCACTCCACTTTGCAAGCTGATGCTGCACGACGGTCTTACCTGCGCCGAAGGGACCGGGTACGCAAGCCGTACCGCCCTTTGCAATGGGAAACAGTGCGTCGATAGAACGCTGACCCGTGATCATAGGCTCTACGGGAGGCAGCTTCTGCGCATAGGGACGGGATACACGTACGGGCCACTTCTGAGAAAGCATGATCTCCTCGATGGTGCCGTCGGGACGCTTGATCTTACCGATACGGTCGGTAATGCGGTAATCACCCTCAACCAAGTCAACAATGGTGCCGCTGACTCCGGGAGGAACCATGATCTTATGGGTAATGACCTCGGTCTCCTGCACCGTACCGTACACGTCACCGGGGCCTACTTTGTCACCGAATACGTGTGCGGGCACGAAGTGCCAGGTCTTGCTGCGATCCAGCGCAGGCTCGTCAATACCCTTGGCAATGTTGGCACCGTAGCGTTCCTTGATGGCTTCAAGAGGACGCTGAATGCCGTCGTAAATATTGGAAAGCAGACCGGGGCCCAGCTCAACCGACAGAGGCGCACCCGTAGACACGACCTTGTCACCGCGGCCAATGCCTGCAGTTTCTTCGTAAACCTGAATGGACGCACGGTCACCGTGCATTTCAATGATCTCACCGATCAGACGGGATTCTCCGACGCGGACCACGTCAAACATATTTGCCTGACGCATGCCCTCAGCCACGACCAGCGGGCCGGATACCTTGAGGATCTTTCCTTCTACCATATCTGATACTCCTTATTCCTTAAACAATATGTCTGCGCCAACCGCTCTCTCGACCGCCTTCTTGACCTGAGAAAGTCCGTAGCCGGTAGTTCCGTTTTTACCCGGAATACAAATGATCGCGGGAGTGGGCACATCCTTATATTTTGCGATATCCTCAGCCAAGGAGATCGCGTAATTCTCAACGATATAAATAATTGCGTATTCGCCGTCCTTTGCCAGCGTGTGCAAAAGAACTCTTGCCGCGTCAACGTCCTCCGCCTCATGCACCGCAAAGCCAAGTGCCATAAAGCCGATCACGCTGTCGCGCTCACCGATCATGCCAATCTTATACATAGCTTGTCCTGATCCTTTCGTGAATGATTTCGGGAGCAAGCCCCGCCTTCTTGGCAGCGATGACGATGCGGATATTCTTGACCGCATACTCTTGCGCATAGAAATACGCCGTCAGCACGGGGGCTCCGAAGACGGTCTGCTTTGCACCCCGGATCAGCTCCATGCGGAAGTCATCTACCAGACGCTCGGCTGCCTGTGCCGTACCGTCGCTCTCTGCGATCAGCCGTCCCAGCTTTTCATAGGGCGTGCGGTTGAGCAGATACAACACCGAGCTTTGCCCATCGTTGTACGCGCGGAGAAGTGCCTGCTGATCAAGCAAGCCGCCGTCAAGCATAGCCTGCTCCAGAAGCATTCTTCCCTGCTCTCCTGCGCCCATACGCACAAGACGCAAGCAGATCATGAGATTAACAAGGTCGATCTGCGTCTGCACCAGCTGCACGTGAAATGCCTCACCGCTCTCGCGGGCACAGCGCAGCATATCCGCAAAGCAAGCCTTATCGATGATGGTATCGATCGCACGCGGATTGCCTGTTTTTTCATATGCCTGCAAGGCAAGGGGCGCTGCCTTTGCCATCTCGGCAGGCAATGCGGTATAGTCCCCCGTTTCGGGCATGCTTGCCGCAACTTCGGGCGCAACCGTACCAAGATCAAACAGCATATCCTTGCAGGACAGCTTGCGCAGATGGCTCTTGATGGCAGATTTAATATTATGACAGTCATACGGATACCGCAAAAAGTCGAACACCTCGGGGGCGGGAGCGCACTCCAGCACGTCAGTCATCGCGCGCTGCAAAATGCCGCCCAGCGTCGCCTCAAGCTGCACGCCGTTCTCGTCACGCACAAGTGCTGCGCCAAATTCCTCAAGACGGGCGTAAAGCTCGTCCATATTGACGGCATCCGCAAGCTGTGCGACACGGTCTCTGCCGATCAAGCCGTTTTCCAAGGCTCTTATGCGCGCAGAGGCGTACATATATGCGGTTGATTGTGGTTTTCTCGACATAGGTCAAACTTCCTTGTCTTAAGATTTGATCTGATCCCTATAAAGGATCTGTTGGATGCGGGGCTCCAGCACAGGGCGCAGAGTTGCCAGCATCATGGCAAACGAGCAGTTGGTCTCAATATCACCGCAGCGCAGCACAAATCCACCGTCGATCTGAACGGTCTCGGGCGCAAGGCGTACCTTTGCGGGCATATCCGCAGGGATCTTGCCCGTTGCAGCAGCAGTACGCACACCGCTGATGATGTACGCCGCCACGTCACCGCTGTCGCGGTCGTTGAGCATCAGCTCGTAATAATCGGGGGCAATGCATTCGTTATACAAGCGCATGCTGTCGCGCTCGGCAATTCTTTGCTCGATCAGGATTCTGCAAAGGAGCGAGAGCAAAAGTCCCGCATATTCCTCGCGATCCATCTCATAAATCTCCTGCATGGCACGGTCAAACGCACGTTCGATCATCTCGCTCTTGGCGGTAAGCTCAATATTTCTTCTCTCCATAGCCGCGCTGGATTTTGCACGCACCACCAACGCCTCGCCTTCCTTTTCCGCCTCGGCGATCATGCGGTCCTGCGCAGCCTTGGCATCCGCCAAGTTTTGCGTTCTGACCTCAATGCTTCTCTCTGTCGCTTCGTCCAGAATCTCCTGTGCCTGTGCATTTGCATCATCTATGATGCGGGCAATAATTTTTTTCAGTCCTGTCATGATGATTCCTCAATTCTCAAAACTCTGTATGTGACAAGCTTGGGTCACGGGGAAAATTAGCCGATCAGAACCAGCAGAACAGAGATCAGCAGTGCGAAAATTGCATAGGTCTCAACCAGTGCAGCAGAGGTAACTGCCTTCATCACCTGATCGGGACGCTTGGAAAGCAGATTGATACCGGAAACGGATACTCTTGCCTGCTTGAGTGCGGAAACCAGACCAACAACACCGATGGGGAGTGCGCTCATCAGATAGTAAGCACCTTCTTCAACGCTCAGAGCAAGCAGGTTGTCCATACCGCCTTCGGTAAACAGACCGCACTTGAACACGATCAGGAACGCGATAACCAGACCGTAAATACCCTGGGTCATGGGAAGTGCCATAAGCAGGAATGCCTTACCGAACTGGTTGGGGTTCTCGGAGAGCAGGCCCGCGGTAGCTTCGCCTACCTGACCAACGCCCTTAGCGGAGCCAATGCCTGCAAGGCCGACAGCTACAGCAGCACCCAGAATGGCAAGTGCGCCGCCGTTGAAGATCTTGGAGAACAGAGAGGGCTGCTTTGCAGCTTCTTCAACTGCGCCAATGGTGGTGGTATCGGTTACAGCTTCCTCGGCAGCAAATACACCGATGGAAAGAGCGAGTGCCAGAACGGCAGTCATGATGATGGTCAAAAGAACTGTCTTTTTCATGATTTTATTTCTCCTTAATATTGTTCAAAAATTTTTTATTGATCGGTATAGCGATCCGACTCGGCTACGGGGACAAAGCCCTCTCCGCCATCCTCGAAAAACTTACCAAAGAACTCAAGATACTGCAAACGGCTGGTGTGTACGAAGGAACCCAGCACGTTGAGTGCCATGTTGACCGAGTGTCCGATCAGTGACACAAGCAAGAGCACCAAGAACCCGGGAACGCCCGACACAAACATGGTGCCTACCATGTTCACAACCTGCGCAATGACCGCAGATGCAAGTCCCAGCGCAAGGATTCTCGAATAGGACAAGAGGTCTGCCGCATAATTGATCGCGTCATACAACCCAAGCAAGCCCTTAAAGAACCAAAGAATGGGATTCTTGTTCCCTCTTCCCGCGGTAAAGACGATCATCAGCACGCCAAGCACGACCATGACGATACCCACCGTCTTGTGAAGGAAGAACGCCCCCGCGCCCGCAAAGATGATCAGCCACGAGCCCACGTCAAAGATCGCTGCGAACACGTGCTTGTCCTTACACAGCAGCACGAACTTGACGATAAAGCCTGCGATCAGATGCAACGCGCCAACGCCCAGAGAAACGATCAGGAACGCCATGGGGTTGGACATCGGGTTAAGAGATACGGGTGCACCGCCCAGCGTCAGCTGTACGCCGTTGAAGAACGGCACGGCAGCAACCGCTGCTTCGGTGGTCGGATAAAGCTTCAGCAAATTGACCATAATGGCATACGGCATATCGCCAAACCATCCGCCGAATATCACGCCGCATATCACGCACGCAATACCGCAATAGCCGAACATATTGAGTGTGCGGCGCATACCGTCGCGCATCTTGAGCAGCGGCGGTGCCAAAAATCCGCCCAGTGCCAAAAGCGCACCGTATCCCACGTCGGCAAACATCAAGCCGAAGATCAGGAAGTAGAATATACTCATGACCATCGTAGGATCGTACGTACCGTACTTGGGATAGGAATACATGCCTACCACCCACTCGAAGTTGCGCGCAAACTTGTTGTTGCGCAAAAGCACGGGCGGCTCCTCGCCCTCTGCAGGCTCTTCAAATTCAAACGCGCATTCCCAATCCTGCAAGACCTCTGCGATCTTGTCCACGCGAGAAAGCGGTGCCCAGCCCTCCAGCACAACGCAGGTGTTGGTCTGCACAAGCTTCTGCTTGGTGATGGCTGCGGTCAACGCGCTGTTTTCCACGTCCCAGAGTGCCTCAATGTCGTCCTGCTTGGCTGCAAGCTCGAACATGGTCTGCTTGAGCTGCGCAAGCTCGGTCTGCAGCTCGCCTACGCGCCTTGCACAGGCGTCGTATTCCTCTCTGGGGAGAGAGGCAAATTCCTTGAGCGAAGCCTTGATAAAGCCGTGCTCGGCAAGCACGCGCTGCACGCCTGCCGCATCGTTCTTATGACAAACGATCGCAACGTATTCACCGTCGGGATCAGAGAACACAGTCTCGATCTCGGCACAGAATTCATCAAGCGCATTAGTGATATCGCCAATCTTTGTTTTGGCAGGCAGCGTGCCCAAAATGATCTCGCAGCTGCGGGTCGCTCCAAGCTCCAAGGGCAGGCTATAGGTCAGCCACGGAGCCAGGGTATGCATGCGCCCTCCCAGTGCTACGATCTCGGCTTCGCATTCGTGCTCACGCTGCTTGGTTGCAAGCGTGCTTTGCACGGCAGCAGTCGCCTCGTCGTACCGCTCTGCCATAAATTTTTCAATATCCAGCTGATTTCTGGTTTGCACAAAGCCTTTTCTGGAAGAATACTTGGCAAGTATCTCCAAGGCGTCGGTCACGGCAGCAAGCCGCCGCTCGGCAGCCGCCCTTTGCGCATCGCACGCAATGCGCTCAAGCCGCAGCTCGGGATCGTCTGCCTGCCGCACCTGTACGCAACGCAAGCGCATCAGGCGGCGGATCAGCGCATCCTCCTGCCCCTTGGGTGCAAACACCGTCAGCTTTCGCATGGTGCTTACTGACATTGTTCCTTGATCCCCCAAACGATTGCCTTGACAGCCTCTTCCATATGGAATTCTGCCAATTTATTCATGTTTTCCGCTTCCTTTTTCGCGCTCTCGCTGCTGCGGCGTAAAACCTCCTCGCTTTGCGCGCGCATTTCATCCAGCATCTGGCGCAGCTTTTGCTCGGTCTCTGCCTCGAGCTGCTCGCGGTCTTCCTTGCTCTTTTGCTCGGTCTCGGCATACATCGCCTTGGCTCTTTCTTTAGCAGCCTCCACGATCTCTTTCGCCTTTTCTTCCGCGTCCGTAATCTTGCGGATTGATTCCTTTGACAAAGGGTTCACCGTCCTTTTTCGTGTGATTTCAAAATTGATCCACTATAATAGATATTGTACCACATTTGGCATATAAATGCAAGTATTTTTGATTATTTTTTGGGCTTTTGCACATAAAAATGTCCACATGAACGCTAAGAGTACCGCTCAATCAAACTTGACAAAAATCTCCGAAAATGATATGATAAGAAATAGGAAATCTTGTATTCCGCGTCACAGTAACCCATGACGCACAAAACAACAGCCAAACCGAAAAAGCAGACAAAAACCGAGTACACATAGAAACTGCCCCCTGTGCTCGTTGCTATCTAACAAATCAGCAAATCATCAAGGAGATATATCATGAAAAAAGAATTAAAATTCTATCCCGATTTACCGTTGTTTATCTTGACTACTTGTTTAATGTGGGGGATGTCTTTAAGCATGATTTACGCCTTTGTGATTTCTTATGATGCTTCAGATTTTATGTGGTGGTTGGCGGTAATTTTAATATACGGTATGTCTATCGGTTTGCCAATCTTGCTTTATCCCAGACTCATGTCTAAAATCCAATTAGACGAAACTGGCATCAGAAAAACGGTTTTCAGAAAAAGCAAAGCCAGATTTATCAAATGGGAAGACGTTCGTGACGTGCAAGTGGTGACCCGCCCCAACGGATATGCATATCTTCTTGTTTCCGATAGTAAAATAACGTGCAAAAGCTTTGAAGAAGTTTTGAAAGAAAAGAACATCATCTATTTTACATACAAAAGCGAAGCCGTAGAATTTATTGACAATCAGCTTTCTCTCAAAGGCCTTAAAGATAACGTAGAGTAAGAAACAAGCGCAACTATAACAAATGCCCCGCCCGTTTTGCAGCAAAACGGGCGGGGCATTTTTACGTAAGCTGCCGAGTCATTGACTCAGCCCTTTTCTTGCACTATTTTGTCTATGAATTTAATTAGTTTTGCAAAAGAATACCCGTTTGGGTGAAGGAGCATCCGCATGGTGCACCTCATCCACCGCAACCGCAATTGACAAGCAAAGGACGCGGATACGCGCTGTCAAGGCGTCCCCCGGGGGGAAGCTGCCGCACAGCGGCTGAAGGGGAATGCGAAAGTTTAGGTTTGAATTATTAT
>JAZOVZ010000013.1:0-7913 GCA_045658965.1 Eubacteriales bacterium | reverse complement strand
AAGGACCACGCTTGCGACTACGGTTGCGAGGAAACGATCGGTGACCATACCGATTCCGACAAGAATCACACCTGTGACTACGGTTGTTCCGAAAAGATCGGTACTTGCGCTGACGGAGACAAGGATCATAACTGCGACTATGGCTGTGACGAGTTCTACGGCAACTGCGAGGACGGCGACCATGATCACGACTGTGACTACGGTTGCGACAAGTATTTCGGTACTTGCGAGGACAAGGATCTTGACCACGCTTGCGACTATGGTTGTGATAAGGTTTACGGTGATCACACCGATTCCGACAAGAATCACGCTTGTGACTACGGTTGCAAGGAAGTAATCGGCGATCATACTGATTCCGACAAGGATCATGCTTGCGACTACGGTTGCAAGGAAGCAATCGGTGATCATACCGATTCCGACAAGAATCACACCTGCGATTACGGCTGTTCCGACAAGATCGGTACTTGCGCTGACGGTGACAAGGACCATGATTGTGATTATGGCTGTGACGAGTTCTACGGTGAGCACGTAGACGCAGACAAGAATCACGCTTGCGACTACGGTTGTAAGGAAGTGATCGGTGCTTGCGCTGACGGCGACAAGGATCACGATTGTGACTATGGCTGTGACAAGTTCTACGGTGAGCACGCAGACGCAGATAAGAAACACGCTTGCGACTACGGTTGCAAGGAAACGATCGGTGATCACACCGATTCCAACAAGGACCATGCTTGTGACTACGGTTGCAAGGAAGTAATCGGTGATCATACCGATTCCGACAAGAATCACACCTGCGATTACGGTTGTTCCGACAAGATCGGTACTTGCGCTGACGGCGACAAGGATCACGACTGTGACTATGGTTGTGATAAGGTTTATGGCACCTGCGAGGATAGCGATCTTGATCACGACTGTGACTATGGTTGTGATAAGGTTTACGGCTCTTGCGAAGACAGCGATAAGGATCATGATTGTGATTATGGCTGTGACAAGTTCTACGGCGAGCACGTAGATGCAGACAAGAATCACGCTTGCGACTACGGCTGTTCCGAGAAGATCGGCACGTGCGCTGACGGTGACAAGGACCATGATTGCGATTATGGCTGTGATAAGGTTTACGGCGAGCACGCAGATGCAGACAAGAATCACGCTTGCGACTACGGTTGCAAGGAAGTAATCGGTGATCACACCGATTCCGACAAGGATCACGCTTGCGATTACGGTTGTTCCGAGAAGATCGGTACTTGCGCTGACGGCGACAAGGATCACGACTGTGACTATGGCTGTGATAAGGTTTACGGCGAGCACGCAGACGCAGATAAGAATCACGCTTGCGACTACGGTTGCAAGGAAGTGATCGGTACTTGCGCTGACGGTGACAAGGATCACGACTGTGACTATGGCTGTGACAAGTTCTACGGCGAGCACGTAGACGCAGACAAGAATCACGCTTGCGACTACGGCTGTTCCGAGAAGATCGGCACGTGCGCTGACGGTGACAAGGATCACGACTGTGACTATGGTTGTGATAAGTCCTATGGCGAGCACGCAGACGCAGACAAGAATCACGCTTGCGACTACGGTTGCAAGGAAACGATCGGTGATCACACCGATTCCGACAAGGATCATGCTTGCGACTACGGTTGCGACAAGACCATTGGTGATTGCTCTGATTCCGCTAACGATTCTGATCACGTATGTGATTACGGTTGCGGCAAGGTATTGGAGGATTGCTCTGACGTAGATAACGACAGAGATCACAGCTGTGACGTTTGCGGTAAGGAAAACGTCAGCGAGCACGATTACACAGCAGTTGTAACGGCTCCTACCTGTACAGAACAGGGCTATACCACGTATACCTGTAACTGCTCTCACACCTATACCGATAACAAGGTCGACGCACTTGGTCACACCGAAGTGATTGATAAGGCAGTAGCACCTACTTGCACCAAGACCGGTCTGACCGAAGGCTCTCATTGTTCCGTATGTAACGAAGTTCTCGTTGCACAACAGACCATAGCTGCACTTGGTCACACCGAAGTGATTGATAAGGCGGTAGCACCTACTTGCACCGAGACCGGTCTGACCGAAGGTAAGCACTGCTCCGTATGTAACGAAGTTCTCGTTGCACAGGAAACTGTTGACGCACTTGGTCACACTTACAACAAGGGCGTTGTCACGGTAGATCCCACCTGCACCGAGAAGGGCGTTATGACCTATACCTGCGAGGTTTGCGAACATAGCTACACCGAACAGATCGCAGCCCTGGGTCACTCCTACGACAAGGGCGTTGTAACGGTTGCTCCCACCTGTACCGAAACGGGCGTTATGACCTATACCTGCAAGGTTTGCGGTCATAGCTACACCGAACAGATCGCAGCACTGGGTCACACCGTAGTGATCGACAAAGCAGTTGCCGCTACTTGCACCAAGACCGGCTTGACCGAAGGCTCTCATTGCTCGGTTTGTGATACCGTACTGGTAGCGCAGACCGTAGTGGACGCTCTCGGACATCAGTACAAGGGCGTTGTGACGACCGAGCCCGGTTGTGAAGAGCAGGGCATTAAGACCTTTACTTGCGAGAATTGTAACCACGCTTACTACGTGATGGTTGAAGCACTCGGACACGAGCATCAAGCAGTTGTTACTGTGCCTACCTGTACCGAGGAAGGCTACACCACTTACACCTGCGCTTGCGGTGACACCTACGTGGCTGATAAGGTTCAGGCACTCGGACACACCGCTGCGGTTGACGCGGCAAAGGCTCCTACCTGCACCGAGCCCGGCTTGACCGAAGGCTCTCATTGCTCCGTATGTAACGCGACAATCGTTGCACAGCAAGTGGTTGCAGCACTTGGTCACACCGAAGTCAACGATCCTGCAAAGGCACCTACCTGCACAGAGATCGGTTTGACCGCAGGCTCTCATTGCTCTGCATGTAACAAGGTATTCGTAGCACAAGAGGCTATTCCTGCGCTGGGTCACACCGAAGTGATTGATGCGGAAGTTGCACCCACCTGCACCGAGACCGGCTTGACCGAAGGCACTCATTGCTCCGTATGTAACGAGACAATCGTTGCTCAGGAGTCCATTGACGCACTTGGTCACACCGAAGTGATCGACGCAGCAGTCGCACCCACTTGCACCAAGACCGGCTTGACCGAAGGCTCTCATTGCTCTGCATGTAACGAGGTGTTCGTTGCGCAAGAGTCTATTGCGGCACTTGGTCACACCGAAGTGATCGATGCAGCAGTTGCACCCACTTGCACCAATACCGGCTTGACCGAAGGCTCTCATTGCTCCGTATGTAACGAGGCAATCGTTGCACAACAGACTGTAACTGCACTTGGTCACACCGTTGTGATTGATAAGGCAGTAGCACCTACTTGCACCGAGACCGGTCTGACCGAAGGCTCTCATTGCTCTGCATGTAACGAGGTAATCGTTGCGCAAGAGTCTATTGCGGCACTTGGTCACACCGAAGTAAACGATCCTGCAAAGGCACCCACCTGCACCAAGACCGGCTTGACCGAGGGCTCTCATTGCTCTGTATGTAACGAGGTAATCGTTGCACAGACCACCGTGGATGCGCTTGGACACGATATGGTGATCGATGCGGCAGTTGCACCTACCTGTACCGAATACGGCTTGACCGCGGGCGAGCATTGCTCTCGCTGCAACGATGCAACCACGGCACAAGACGTAGTGGAAGCACTCGGACACAGCTACGGTGATTGGGTTGTTATCCAGGAAGCAACCGCGACCGAGGACGGTACACGCGAAAAGACCTGTTCCGTTTGCGGTGATAAGATCAGCGGCATTATTCTCGCTACCGGTGAGGTAACGACGCCTGATTCCGATAAGAACGACGGTCCTTCCGGCGGCACGATTGCTCTCATTGTTGTGGGCAGTACTGCAGCAGCAGGCGGCAGCTTCTCTCTGATCTGGTTCTTGATCAAGAGAAAGAAGAAGAGCGTTCTGTAATACAACATAATTTCCTGCATTTCCCGTAAAAAGGGAAGACGGGAAGGGCGGGCGTAAGATTTACGCCCGCCCGTTGTTTTATCAAAAAAAGAGTGAACGGATCTGCGTCCGTTCACTCGGTTTTTTATTTGGTTAAAAATTAACCCAGCTTAGCAAGTGCTGCTACGACACCTGCAAGGTTCTCGCGGTACTTTTCCATCTTAGCCTTCTCGCCTTCCACAACGGCAGCGGGAGCCTTGGAAACGAAGCCCTGGTTGGAGAGCTTCTTCTCGATACGCAAGATCTCGTCCTCCAGCTTTTTCTGCTCGGCAGCAAGTCTTGCCTTTTCCTTTTCAAAGTCGATGATATCAGCCATGGGCAGGAAGATTGCGGCAGAGTCGGTGATGATCTGTACGGCATTATCGCCCGAAACGACCTCTGCGTCAAATGCGTCCGCTACGATGACCTCGGAAGCGGATGCAAGTCTTGCAAAGAAGCCTGCGGCTGCAGTAAAGCATGCGTCGTACTTGGTTGCGATATAGACCTTTGCCTTACGGGAGGGAGCTACGTTCATCTCTGCGCGGCGGGTACGGATGGCGCGGATAGCGTCAATGACGCGTGCCATATCCTCGGATTCCTTTGCGAAAGCGGGGGTGGTGGCAGCATCGGGGTACGCGGAGATCATGATGCTCTCGCAGTCATGAGGCAGGGACTGGTAGATCTCTTCGGTAATGAAGGGCATGAAGGGATGCAGCAGCTTCAGGGTCTCGATCAGTACGTATGCAATCACGTTCTGGCAGACCTCATTGCCTGCGTTTTCCTTGTCGGACAGTCTGGTCTTGGCAAGCTCAATGTACCAGTCGCAGAAGATATCCCAAATGAAATCGTAGAGCATGGAGAGTGCGATGCCCAGCTCGTACTTATCAAGGTTGGAGCGCACGCCCTCAATGGTCTTGTGCAGCTCGGTCAGGATCCACTTGTCCTCGGTTGCGAGCGCATCCTCGGCAGGCAACTGAACGGAATCAATGGTCAGGTTCATACGAACGAATCTGGATGCATTCCACAGCTTGTTTGCAAAGTTACGTGCAGCCTCGATCTTTTCGTCCGAGAAGCGCATGTCGTTTCCGGGAGAGTTACCGGTAGCCAGCGCAAAGCGCAGCGCGTCTGCACCGTACTTTTCAATGATCTCCAGAGGATCGATACCGTTGCCCAAGGACTTGGACATCTTGCGACCCTGTGCGTCACCCACCAGACCGTGGATCAGCACGGTATCAAAGGGAGCCTGATCGGTATATGCCAGCGCGGAGAAGATCATTCTGGATACCCAGAAGGTGATGATGTCGTATCCGGTAACCAGCGTGTTTGTAGGATAGAAATACTTGAGATCCTCGGTTTCCTCGGGCCAGCCAAGCGTGGAGAAGGGCCAGAGCGCGGAGGAGAACCAGGTGTCAAGCGTATCGGGATCCTGACGCATTACCTTGCCGCACTTGGGGCAGATTGCAGAGGATTCCTTGGTGACAACGGTCTCGCCGCAATCGTCGCAGTAGAACGCGGGAATGCGGTGACCCCACCAAAGCTGACGGGAAATGCACCAGTCGCGGATGTTTTCCATCCAGTGGAAGTAGTTCTTTTCAAATCTTTCGGGCACGAAGCGGATGTCACCGCCGCGAACCGCATCAATAGCGGGCTTTGCAAGGGGCTCCATCTTGACGAACCACTGCAGAGAAACGCGGGGCTCAATGGTAGAGCCGCAACGGTAGCAGGTGCCGACGTTGTGCGCGTAGTTGTCTACCTTGATCAGGAAACCGCCCTCTTCCAGATCCTTGACGATCTGCTTTCTTGCCACAAAGCGATCCATGCCTGCGTAAGCGGGGTAGTCCTCGGTGATCTTAGCGTCGTCGGTCATGACGTTGATGACGGGCAGGTTATGGCGTGCGCCAACCTCAAAGTCGTTGGGGTCGTGAGCGGGAGTGATCTTTACGCAGCCCGTACCGAAGTCGGATTCAACGTAATCGTCCGCAATGACGGGGATCTCTCTGCCAACCAAGGGAAGGATCAGCATCTTGCCGATCATGTCCTTGTATCTCTCATCATTGGGGTTAACTGCAACGGCGGTATCGCCCAACAGGGTCTCGGGACGGGTGGTAGCAACCTCAAGGTGACCGCTGCCGTCCTTGAAGGGATAGCGGATATGCCAGAAGTGACCTGCCTGATCCTCGTATTCTACTTCCGCATCGGAAATGGAGGTCAAGCACTTGGGGCACCAGTTGATAATGCGGTTGCCGCGGTAGATCAAGCCCTTGTCGTACAGCTTGACAAATACGGTCTTAACTGCCTCGGAGCAGCCCTCGTCCATGGTGAAGCGCTCGCGCGACCAGTCGCAGGAAGAACCCATCTTCTTGAGCTGGGAGATGATTCTGCCGCCGTACTGTTCCTTCCAAGCCCATGCGCGCTCAAGGAAGCCGTCTCTGCCGAGCTGCTCCTTGGTAATGCCTTCCTTGCGCATTGCTTCCACGATCTTTGCCTCGGTTGCGATCGATGCGTGGTCGGTGCCGGGTAGCCACAGCGTGCAAAATCCCGCCATGCGCTTATAGCGGATCAGAATATCCTGCAGGGTGTTGTCCAGCGCGTGACCCATGTGCAGCTGACCTGTAATGTTTGGAGGGGGAATAACGATGGTGTAAGAGGGCTTGGTATGGTCGATGGTGGGGGTGAAATAGCCCTTATCGCACCATTCGGCATAGATCTTGTCCTCAAAATCACCGGGGGAATAGGTTTTCGGTAATTCGTTGTAGGAATTCATGTCTATTTTCTCCTTATCATAATTTTCAAAATAAAAAAGCTCCACCGTCGCTGACTTTCATCAGGACGTGGAGACGCGGTACCACCTGATTTCACACCCAAATAGGGCGTGCACTCAAAACACTTTTAACGGCGTGACCCGTTACGGACTACTGCTTTCACCCGTACCGCTCCCGGACGACTTGGGCAATGCTTTCCTCGAACTCTCACCAACCGTTCGATCTCTGTGCGAAAGGGGACTGCCTACTACTTCCGTTCTCTGCGTTTGACATATACGGATAAAGTATATCATATAGTAAGTATTTTGTCAACAATTTTTGCGCGAAAAAATATTTTCAAAAAAATCGAAAAAAATTGAAAAAAGGTATTGACAAATCCAAAAGAATCTGTTATACTATCAAAGTCGTCAACGGACGGCACAACGCTGGTATGGCTCAGTCGGTAGAGCACGTCATTGGTAATGACGAGGTCATCAGTTCGATTCTGATTACCAGCTCCAAAAAAACCCTCGCAATAGCGAGGGTTTTTTGATTATTTCGGACTTTGGAGGCAGATGTGAGCACAAGAGGCGAGAGCGCGAGAAATCTGTTTTTACAAGGCTACACCTGCGCGCAGGCGGTGGTGTTGGCGTTTGAGGATATGACGGGACTTGACACAACAACGGCTGCAAGGCTGGCAAGCGGCTTTGGTGGCGGCATGGGCAGAATGAGAGAGGTCTGCGGTGCGGTCAGCGGCATGTTTATGGTGTACGATCTTGTCTGCGGCTACGCAGAGCCGGGAGATATGGAAAGCAAAAAGCGCGTGTATGCCGATATCCGCGAATTGGCAGAACGCTTCAAGGTGCAATCGGGCGGCTCGATCATTTGCCGCGAGTTGCTTGCAGGGGTGGAGACCACCGAGGGCGGTGACCCCGAGCAGAGAACTGCCGAGTATTATAAAAAGCGTCCCTGCCCGAGCCTGGTTGCTCTTGCAGCCGACGTGCTGGACGAGTTTTTGAGAGAAAAAAACAGCATATAAATCAGCCGGGCGGGACCGCGTTTTCGCGGGGCCGCCTTTTTTGTTACAGCAAAAACTCATTGAGCGCACCGTACAGCGCATCAAGGACGGCAGGGGGGGGGTCCATACCAAAGCTCAGGCGCACCGCCCCC
>JAZOVZ010000012.1:0-37372 GCA_045658965.1 Eubacteriales bacterium | reverse complement strand
AAGAACAAAAGAAAAGCCGTATAAGGGGTGCCGCGCCTGCGGGCGCGACGAGGGCCTCGCGCCCTCGACCTGCGCCGCCTTTTGAAAAAGGCGGGCGAAAACTTTCATCCGTTTTGCCCAAATCGTTTACTCTTCCTCGGGTGCGCAATCCTTGATGCCTGTCATGCCGCCCACGGGCTTGAAGCCGTCGACCTCGCCGCGCTGGATGGCACCGTAGATGCGGTAGCGCAGGCCTTTATTCTTGCGATCCAGCTCGTTGATCAAATTGTGCATCTCCTCGCGCTGGGTGTTCTTATCGGCAGGGCAGGGGGATGCGATGACCGGCAGCTCGACCTTGCGCGCAAAGTCCTTGACGTGTCGCTCGGGCATATAGATCAGAGGGCGGATGACGCGGATGCCCACGCGCGAGAGATCGGTCACGGGCTGGAAGCAGCCGATGCGTCCCTCAAAGAACAGATTGAGCATAAAGGTATCCACCACGTCATCGAAATGGTGACCGAGCGCGACAGTGGTGCAGCCGATCGATTTGGCATAATTATTGAGCGCACCGCGGCGCATCTTGGCGCACAGCGCGCAGGGGTTGGATTCCTTGCGGATCTCGAAAATCACCTTATAAATATCGGTGGGCACGATGTGGTATTCCACCTCCAGCTCGTCGCAGAGCTTCTGAATTCCCGAAAAATCCATACCGCCCGCAAAGCCCATATCCACGGTCACGGCGACCACCTCGAATGGTACGGGATAAAAACGGCGCAGGTGCGCCAAGGCGCAAAGCAGGGTCAGCGAGTCCTTACCTGCGGACACGCCCACCGCGATCTTGTCGCCCGGGCGGATCATGTCGTAGTCCGCAAGCGCGCGGCGCGTATAGCTTAAAAGACGCTTTATATGTTCCATAGATCCGATTCACTCCAACTGCAGGTTTGATAAATTTGTGCGGCGCGCGTGCTTTGCGTGCCGTTTTGCGTTAAGATTAAAGTAGGGGAGAGGCGCAAGCCGTGCGCGGCACCCTTTTTTGCTTCAATGAGCACCATGCCGGGCTCTGCATGCTCGTCGCCCTGCACAAAGCTCATGCGCTTGGGCTCCAGCTTATATTTTGCAAGCGATTCCATCAGCTCACAAAGACGGTCGGGACGCCACACCACGTAAAAGCTGCCGCCGTGCTTAAGAAGTTTTGCGGCTGCTGCGCAAAAATCGTCCACGCACCCCTTGACCTCGTGGCGCGCGATATACTTGGCATCCGATTCGTTGCGCTTGCCCGCACCCGTTTTCATATACGGGGGATTGGCGGTCACAATGCTCACCTCGCCGCCAATATCGGCAGCCGTCAGATCGCGCAGATCCTTGCAAATAGGGGTCAAGCGGCTCTCGTAACCGTTGAGTGCGGCGTTCCTGCCGATGACGTCGGCAAAATCCTCTTGCACCTCGACCGCGTACGCGTGCGCGAATTTATCTCTTGCCAGGCAGAGCAGAGGGATGATGCCGGTGCCGCTGCCCAGATCGGCCGCGCGCGCGGATGCCGCGGGGCGGACGTATGCGGCAAGCAGGTAAGCGTCTGTGCCGTAGCGTAAGCCGTCCGTACGCTGGATCAGCCGCAGTTGCTCGTTGACCTCGTCAAGCGTTTCGTTTGTACGTAGCATAAAAACTCCTAAAATCAAAATCAAAAGCATAGGGGCTCGCGAACCGCGAACCCCTTTTGCAAGATGCTATGTAGCGTGATCCTTGGCAAATTATTCAGCCTCGGGAGCACCAACAGGGCATACGTCAGCGCAGCTGCCGCAACCGATGCAAGCGTCAGCGTCGATCTCGTACTTGCCGTCGCCTTCCTTAATAGCGCTGGTGGGGCACTCCTCAGCACATGCGCCGCAGGAGATGCAATCGTCATTAATCTTGTAAGCCATTGTAATTTCCTCCGTTGAGTTTTTTGTTGTACACATACATTTTATCACAAAAGTATTAAAATGCAATAGGTTTTTGTAAAAAAATCAAAAAAATTTATTCGTCGTCGTCCTCGTGCTTGCGATTGGGTCTGGAGAGCACCTGAACTTGGTCGCGATGGATAGAAATGGGAGCCCCATCGGTATCCTTGAGCTTGACCTTGAGCAGGCCGCGCAAGGGAGAGGTTTCTACGACCACACCAACGCCGTCGGGTGTCTTGACTACGCTGTCCACGGGGGGCGTGAGCTTGATCTCCTCCACGTAAGCCTCGTGCTCGTAGCGCAGGCAGCACATCAGTCTGCCGCAAACGCCCGAGATCTTGCTGGAGTTGAGCGAGAGGCTCTGCTCCTTTGCCATCTTGATGGATACCTGACCGAAATCGGAAAGGAAAGTTGCGCAGCAAAGCGGTCTGCCGCATGCGCCAAGTCCGCCCATCAGCTTTGCCTCGTCACGAATACCGATCTGACGCAGCTCGATACGGGTGCGGAACACGCTTGCCAAGTCCTTGACCAGCTCACGGAAGTCTACTCTGCCTGCGGAGGTGAAGTAGAACAGCAGCTTGGAATTATCAAAGGTGTATTGCGCCTCAACCAGCTTCATATCAAGTCCGTGCTGTGCGATCTTTTCACCGCAGATGCGGAATGCGTCGGCTTCCTTTGCTTTGTTCTCCTTGTGGTGCTTGAGATCCTCGGGGGTTGCGCTGCGCAGTACCTCTTTCAGGGGCTTGATGATCTCGCTGTCGCGTACCTTGCGGTTTGCTACCCATACCGTGCCGTATTCGGGGCCGCGTGCGGTCTCAACGATCACGGCGTCGCCCTTGGCAAGCTCGATCTTGCCGGGAGCAAAATAGTATACCTTGCCCTCTTCCTTGAAGCGCACGCCGACCACCTCGGTGACCTCCTCATCGGGAGCGAACACGGGAACGGAATGCATGGGAACAGACTCTAAGATCGAAGCATCCGCCAAGGGCAGCGTCTCATCCTTTGCGGGGGATTGTTGCGCCTGCTTGGATTGCTGCACGATTTGCTTGATCTCGCTGATCGAGATGTCAGCGGGCATTTGCAGCGTAGGTTCCTTTACGGTTGCCTCGCGGTTTTGCTTTTCCTTATCATTGCCGCCATGACCGCGACCACCGCGGTGTCTGGAGCGTTTTTTGCCGCCTTCTGCACCGGGCTGACCTGCCTGAGCGGGCTGGGCATTCTGGTTTTGCTTGGGCTGCTGCGCCTTGGGCTGATTTTGCTTGTTATTCTGTTGCTTTTGGGGTTGCGCCTGCTTCTGGGGCTGCTGCGCCTTGGGCTGCTCGGGCGTCTGCGCTTGTGCCTGCTCCTTCTGCTCGGGCTTTTTGCGCGGGCGATGGTGGTGATGCGGGCGGCGGTTTTTACCGCCGTTACCTGCGCCCGCCTCGGGGGCTTTATTGTTTTGCTTATCGTTTTCCATGTTTACCTCAATTCAATCTGTTTCAGTCTATCACAGTATGCCTGCCGAAACTGCCATTTCGGAGATGGCGATACGTAAATTGGCGTTTCTTTGCGAAATATTTTCCAATGCGTTATCTGCCGCGTCAAGCAAACGGAGCAGGTCGTGCATGGAAAAGCGCAGGGAGTATTCCACGGCGGTGTCGCGGTCTGTAAAAAAGCAGAGCGGGACGGTGGCGGGATCGCAGCGTCGCACCGCGACCAGATCGCGCAAAGCGCGCAAAAGCGTCTCCAACTTATAGGCGACCTCTTCGCGCCCGAGTGCGGAGCGGCTGTCGTCCTTGCGAATACCGTAGGGGATGAGAGCGGAAATGACGCGCTCGCCTTTTGTGGGAGCGGCTTGCAGCAGATTCATTGCTGCCCGGCGCGCCTCTAAGATGGGTGCGCTTTGCTTGGGGGAGAGCAGGTCAAGTGCCTTGCCTATGCTGCCGTCGGCTGCCATGAGCAGCTGCTCAAGCTCGTTGCCGCCGGGGAAGCTCGTGCCTGCGGGGGCGTGCTTTGTCACGTATTCGTGCACGGTCTCAAGGGGCAGGGATTGCAGGCGGTAGATGGGCGCGCGGGAGCGGATGGTCTCCAAAAGATTGCTTGCATCCTCGCAAAGCAGCAAAAAGAGCACGTATGCGGGCGGCTCCTCCAAGGTCAAAAGCAAGGCGTTTTGCGCTTGCTGATTCATGGTGTGCGCGTCCTCAATGATGTAAACCTTGGTGTCAAGGTCATTGGGTGCGGTCAGCACGTCGGTACGCAAATGGCGCACGGCATCCACCGTGAGCTGCGTTTTGCCCTTTTCCCGACTGACCCAAATGACGTCGGGGGATTTGCCCTCAAGTATCTTTTTGCAATTTTTACACGTGCCGCAGGGCAGGGGGAGGCTATCGTCATCTTTGCAAAGACAGCTTTGTGCGGCTGCGAGCTGCAGCGCCAGCGTGTGCTTGCCAAGCCCGTATTTGCCCTCCAAGATATAAGCGTGCGAAAGCCTGCGCGCAAGTATATCGTTGCCAAAACGCGCGCGCAGGGCGTCGTTGCCCCACAGGCGCGGTAACGTCTGTTTCATCGCAAACCTCCGCATACAAAAATCCACCTTACAGTATAACAGATAATTGCGGATTTGTCAAGCAGTTTACGACATGCAAAATGCGAAATCAAGAGTTTGTCTCCGCCACTGTAAGGACGCACAAAACTCTTGAAAGTTTTGATCAAACTTTTTCAAAAGTTTGCGCGGGTCGAGGGCGCGAAGCCCTCGGCGTGCTCCGCAGAGCACGAAACACTCTTTACGCTGTTTTTGGTTCTTTTTGCAGCACCTTGCTCAAAAAGAACGAAAACGGTTTTCTCACATAAACTCTCAACAGAAAAACCGCCACCGTTTTTCACGGTGGCGGCACGGATATTCACTTAACCTGTATATTTTGCAGCAAATGCCAAAAACTCGTGGATTGTGACAACCATTTTGCCAAGCTTATAGGTGCTGCCGTCACGCAAAGAAACGACCAAACCACCCTTAGGATCAATCATAACACGATACAATTCGCTTGGATGAACGATGACTAACTCATCCTGACCGGGCAGTTTCAAAACGACCTCGTTTTCATCCCAGGATACCGAGCCGCCCCTGTAACGATAGCAGAGCAGCGAGGCAAACAGAGCTGCAAGAGCCAGCGCATACGCTATAATGATCAAGAGAAGGACAAACACATCTGCTTCTGCCATAAATGCGAACAGACAGACCGTTCCGAAAAACGCCACGATGCAAGCGTACGCCAGAAGAATACCTGCAACGCCTTTACCTACCGTGCTGCAGGAGCCGCGCTTTTTGACCGCTTTACGTTTACCGTTTTTTCTGATGGCGGTGATCATCGCACCGATCATAAGTGTCGCAAAGCCTGCGCAGAGCGCATAGGCTGCAATCAAACACATATCGCGAAATTCCATATAACCTCCTTGCGGGCAAACGCTTTTTTTCATTATACCATATTGGATTTTGATTGTCAAGAACTAGGGGGGGCTAAAGAAAAAGGGGAGTCATTAACGCAGCCCAGCACTTACACTATTTGGTCTATGGATTAGAGTAGTTTTGCAAAGGAATAGTCCGTTTGAGTGAAAGAGCGTCCGCATGGTATACCTCATCCACCGCAACCGCGTCAGCCGATTGCTCCATGTATTCGCAATCATCTTCCGCTGCGGTCCCCCTTCCCCAGCGGGGCAAGGCTTATTGCGGTTGCCCTTATCGATAAGGAGTAACAAGACGGATATGAAAATTCCATTCACCCGAACGGATAGTTGTAAAAAGCGAGTGCGCGAGGAAAGCCTTGCCCCGCTGGGGAAGGGGGACCGCAGCGGAGCCGACCTGAGAAGGCGACGCGGTTGCGGTGGATGAGGTGCATCGCGCGGACGCTCCTTCACATCTTCGTAAATGTATAGGGGCTGAGTGAATAACTCAGCCCCTCAACGTTTGAAATTGTTTGTTTACTTTCTCTTTCTCTTGACGCAGATGACGATACCCGTAATCAGCGTGCCCAAGGGGAGAACAAGGATGCCGAGCACTGCAATGCCGAGCATAAGAGCAATGGGCATATCCAAGGATCCGCCAAGGTCAACTGCCTGAATCTGCCCCAACAAAGGGGAGCTGTACTGCTGCGTGCTGCCCGCATAGTCCATTGCACCGTACAAAAATCCGTAATTGTACTTGTAGACCTCTTCGGCAACCTCTTTAGAATAGCTGTCCGCAAATCCGAACCATACGATACCGCCGGTCTTGTCTCCGCTCGTCACGGTCGCGCTGATTGCCATGGTATGCTTGGCAGGCGTGGGATCGGTGGAAAGGTAACCCTTATCCGAGGTGGTCACAATGGGCTTGACCGTAACGCCTGCGGTCTCGGTGTAGGTGATGGGGTGCGCGCCCACGACCAGCATCTGATAGTTACGCTGGTTCTGGCTGTAGGATTGGTACATCTGCTGATAATACTGCGCGTATGCCTGATACATGGATTCACCCGTCTGCTGATACTGCTGCTGGGCAGCCATGTACATGGAGTAGATCTCGCTGAGCATGGCGATGTGAATGATCTGATCGGCAGACGCAATCAGCGAGTGCGTGGAATCGGGCAGGACGAACAGGTAATCCTCGGGGTAGGTCTCTGCTTCAGGGGCGGTCGATTCTTGAATCGACCCTACAGTGTCTGCCTCGGTTGTCTCCTCTTCGGCTTGCGCCTCGGGAGCAGCCTCGGTTTCGGTTTCGGTTTCCGTTTCCGTTCCCGTCTCGGGTGTCGAACCGCCGCTGATGTATGCATTATAGCTCAGCGAGTCGTCCAGCACGATCGCACCCTCGCCGGTAAGGCCGTAGGAGCTCATCAGCGACATCAGATTGGTCAGTCCCATTGCATCGGGCGTGGTGTTGAGCACCAGCGAGCCGCCGGAGGCAATAAAGTCGGCAAGCAGCCCTTTTTCCTTCTCGGTAATATCGGTCTTGGGCGCGTTGAGCACCAGCGTGACCGCGTTTTCGGGAATCTCGCCCTTTTGGTCAAGGTTGATCAGGAAATAACGGACGCTGAGATCGTCTAAGTACATCTTGGTAAAGTTTTCGGAAAGCTCGGCTTCACCGTGACCCGAGAGAATGTAGGTGGTGGGGATGTCCTCGGTGGTCACGTAATCCACGGATGCGGTGATCATGGCGTCGGCATTCCAGTAAAGATTGTTGCCTGCGGAAAATTCCGTCAGGGCATCGTAGAACTTGGTAATACCGTAATACTGCGCAATTGCTTGGTCTGCATATGCAATGGCGATCTCCTCACCGTAGGTTTCGGCATAAGAGTTTGCCATGCTCATCCAAGCGTTGGTCACCGTTTCAAACTCGGCAAAGGACAAAAGCTTCTGGCTTTCGGAGAAGTAGTAGGCAAACAGCTCGTCGTAGGTAATAAAATCAACTCTCTCCTCGCTCTCCACAAGTAAGCAGGAGCCCGAAACGTTCTGTGCACTGATGCCGTATTCTGCAAAGAATTCCTCGTCGCTGACGTCTACGTACAAGATCTCGAGGTGATCCGAAAGGCGGGCGTATTTATCCAGCATGACGCGGAATTTTGCGGCGTACTGGTAATCGTAGGTCATTTCGGGATCGGAAACGTAGTAGACGGTGACGTCCTGGTCAAGCTTTTTGAAAAAGCTCTTGGAGGTCGCGCTGATGGTGAACGCATCGCTGGAGTCTGCAACGAAGTTGCTCCAGGTGCGGGGCAGCAGGCTGACGCCTACGTTGAGCAGGATCAGCACCGCGAGAATGATTGCGGTTATGATAGCAAGACGCGTGCCTTTGACCGAGCGCTTGATCTTTTGATTTTGATTCTGTTCCATATCAAGTCACCTCCGTCTTAGGAATTCCAGCGTCTTTTCTCCAGCGACTGTACCGTCATGTACACGCAGAAGAAGATAGCGGATAAGAAGAATACGATGCCGCTAAGGCTGAATGCGCCCAGCGTCATGGAAGAAAAGGTTGCAAAAGCGGAAAGATGCGTCAGCACCTTGGAGAACAGCCCTGCAAAGTGCTCACCCCAGATCACGTACGCACCGGACAGGGGGATGATGGAGGCTGCTGCTGCGATCATGCCGATCATGGCACTCTTGGAAAGCAATCCCGCTACCAGGGCAAACAGTATGCACAGCACGATCAGAAGTATAAACGAGATCAGCGAAGCTGCATTGGGGAACAGCGCGTCAAGGTAAGCGGTAATGACGACCAGATAGTCCATAAAGTACAGCACCAGCACGGCTGCAAAGCCGCCCACGGCTGCAAGCACCACGCTGTCGGTCAGCGAGGAGATGAACATGCAGATGGCGATCAGCAATGCGCCCAGCAAGAGGTAAGAAATGCCTGCTACAAGGGAAGAGCCGATCGAACCGAGCAGCACCGAGCCGTCCGAGAACAGGCGCAGCACCAGACCGAACAGAGCGGTCACGGCAACGGGAATGCCGAATACGCTCAGCGTGGCAAGATACTTGCCAAGCACGATCTCCACGGGCTTGATGGGCAGCGAGAGCAGGAACATATCGGTCTTGTTGCGACGCTCCTCTGCAAAGGTGCGCATGGTCAGCACGGGGATCAGGAAGATGGACATAAACGCCATATCCGAGAAGGTATAGGACATTTCTGCGGTAAAGTTGAGCAGATTGTTGACGGTGACGTAAACGCCGATGACGCAAAGCGTAAACGCTAAGTATACGTATCCGTACATGCTGCCAAAATAAGAGCGTAGCTCACGCTTGTATACAGCACTCATTGCTCGTCACCTCCGTTTTCTTGCACGGCAACCTCTTCACGCACGTTGCCAAGCATTTTTTCGCGGCGTTTTTTATCGCGCAGCGTGCGCTTATCCGGCGTGCCCTGCGTCTTGTCGGTCAGGGAAAGGAAGACCTGCTCAAGGCTTGCGGATACTTGTTCAATGTTGATCACGGCGCATCTCTTTTCCGCCATGGCAAAGAACAGCTCGTCGCGAATATCAAGTCCGCGGGGCAGCTCCAGCTCAAGATCCACCACGCCGTCCTTGTCCGAAAGCACGCGGCATTCGCGGATATTGGGATAGCTATGAATGACGCTCAACACGGTATCGCGCGCTCCCTTGACGCTCATGCGCAGCTTGGCGCAGTCTCCCGCGCGGCTCTCCAGCTCCTCAAGCGAGCTGTCTGCCACGATCTTGCCTCGGGAGATAATGATGATGTGATCGCACACCTCTCTGATCTCTGCCAGAATGTGGCTGGAGAGAATGACCGTTTTGCTTTCTCCCAGCTTGCGGATCAGCGCACGAATATCAATGATCTGCTGCGGGTCAAGACCCACGGTAGGCTCGTCCAGAATGATGACGTCGGGGTCGCCCAGCATAGCCTGCGCAATGCCCACGCGCTGCTTGTATCCCTTGGAAAGCCCTGCGATCAAGCGGTGCTTCATGTGCGTAATGCCGGTCTGCTCCATGACGGTATTGACCTGCTTTTCGATCTTGGCAGGCTTGACGCCCTTGGCCTGGGCAACAAAGCGCAGATATTCCTCGGGGGTCATGTCGGTATAAAGCGGTGGTATTTCGGGTAAGTAACCGATCTGCTTTTTGGCTTCGATCGGGTCGTCGCAAATATCGCAGCCGTTGATCTGCACGCTGCCCGAGGTAGCTGCAAGACAGCCTGCTATGATGTTCATGGTGGTGGATTTGCCCGCACCGTTGGGGCCTAAGAAGCCGTAGATCTTGCCGCCGCGGATCTTAAAGCTGACGTCGTCGACCGCGACGTTTCCACCGTATTTTTTGGTGAGATTTTTTACTTCGATCAAGGATATATCCTCCCATAGTGAAGATGTATAAATAGTACTGTACCATTATAACACATCTTTGTGCCGATAACATGTTCTATTTTTGAATGTTTATTGAACGCGTGTTCACAAATAGAGAAAACGTGTGCAATTTGGCTACAAATGCACATGAATATTGTATGATATTAAGAGGAATTTGACATTTCGTGCATTGACATATAGGAAAAGTTGTGATATAATTTAAGTTGGTATACTGATAGGAGGTGAATGCCGATGGCAAGTACGCACGGTGAACTGGACAGATACCTGTTTCACCAAGGCACTGCGGGCTATGCATATAACTATCTCGGGGCACATCACGTGCAGAATGAGTACTGCTTTCGTGTATGGGCGCCCAACGCAGACGCAGTCTGGGTCAGCGGTGACTTTAACGGTTGGGAATTGACCGCACCTATGGAGCGTATTTCTGTAGGCGGTATCTGGGAGGCAAGATTGCCTGCGGATTGCGTCAAGGTCGGGCAGGCGTATAAGTATTGCATTGCCTCGGGTAATCGCCGCATATGGAAGGCGGACCCGTACGCACGGTATTCCGAGCCTGCGCCCGGTACCAATTCGCTGATTTGGGAGGCTGCGCCTTACGTATGGCACGATGCTGCTTGGATGCGTCACCGCAGACAGACGGCAGAGCGCTACTATCAAGCGCCCATGAACATCTACGAGATGCATCTTGGCTCCTGGCACAGACGGGAGGACGGCACCTATCTGTCCTACAGAGAGATCGCGGATCTGCTTGCTCCGTATCTGACCGATATGGGATATACGCACGTGGAGCTCATGCCCGTTATGGAGCATCCGTTTGACGGCTCGTGGGGCTATCAGGTATGCGGCTATTACAATCCCATGCCGCGCTACGGCACGCCGGATGATTTTCGCTATTTTGTAGATACCATGCACCAAAACGGGATCGGTGTATTCCTTGACTGGGTGCCTGCGCATTTCCCCAAGGATGCTTACGGTCTTTACGAATTTGACGGCAAGCCGCTGTATGAATACCAAGGACGGGACCGCATGGAAAACCGCGGTTGGGGCACGCGTTGCTTTGACGTGGGCAGGGAAGAGGTACAATCCTTTTTGATCTCCAACGCGATCTATTGGGCAAAGGAATTTCACGCGGACGGACTTCGCGTGGACGCGGTCTCCAGCATGCTGTATCTGGATTACGACCGAGAACCGGGCGAATGGTTTCCCAATATACACGGTACGAATATCAATCTGGAATCCGTCGCGTTTTTCAAAAAGCTCAACGCGTATATGCGCCGCGAATGCCCGGGCGTGCTCATGATCGCCGAGGAGGCGACCTCGTATCCGCACGTGACGGGTGACGTACGCGAGGGTCTGGGCTTCCACCTCAAGTGGAACATGGGCTGGATGAACGATACGCTGTTTTACGTGGAGAAGGATCCGCTTTATCGCAAGTTCCATCACGATAAGCTAACGTTCTCTTTGATGTACGCATTCAACGAGCACTTTGTGCTGCCGATCTCGCACGACGAGGTGGTGCACGGCAAAAAGTCGTTTATTGATAAAATGCCCGGTGACTATTGGAAAAAGTTCGCGGGTGCGCGCGTCTTTTCTGCGTATCAGATGCTGCATCCCGGTAAAAAGCTGACCTTTATGGGCGGTGAGATCGGACAGTTCCGCGAATGGGCGTACGAGGGCGAGATCGAATGGTTCTTGCCGGAGGGATACGCCACGCACCGCAAGCATAAGGCGTTTATCAAGGCACTTAACGCGTTTTATCTTGCCGAGCCTGCGCTTTGGCAGGTGGACGATTCGTTCGACGGCTTTAAGTGGATCAACGCGGACGACAAGGATCGCAGCGTGCTCAGCTTCCGCCGTGTCGATAAAAACGGTAAAGAGCTGATCGCGGTGCTCAATTTCACCCCCTCGACCTACGAGGATTATTGGCTGCAGGTGCCCGTGGACGGCACTTACGTTGAGGTGTTCAATACCGACGACACCGCATACGGCGGCAGCGGCGTGACCAACACGGGCGTGCAGTTCCGCTCCGAGAGCGTGGGCGGCAAGCAGGCTGTGCGGCTGCGCTTACCCCCTCTGGGCGGCTGCGTGCTGCGCTGCACCAGAAAAAAGACGGCAGGAAGACCGAGCCGTAAATAATTTTGTTTTTCGCGGCAATGCCGTTGAAGATAAATAATCATTAGCCCGTGAAAGACGGGCGTATCATAATAATACGAAGGAGTGGTTCTTATGTTCAAGAAAAAAGAATGTGTCGCAATGCTTTTGGCAGGCGGACAGGGCTCGCGCCTGTACGCGCTGACCACCAAAACAGCCAAACCCGCAGTCCCCTTCGGCGGTAAGTACCGCATCATCGACTTTACCCTTTCCAACTGTGTCAACTCCGGTATCGATACCGTCGGCGTACTGACCCAGTATCAGCCTCTGGTGCTCAACGAGTACATCGGCAACGGTCTGCCTTGGGATCTTGACCGTGCATGGGGCGGCGTAAAGATTCTGCCTCCTTACCAGGGACAGAAGAGCGCTGACTGGTACAAGGGCACCGCAAACGCAATTTATCAGAACTTAGCGTTCATCAACCGCTACGACGCTGAGTACGTGCTCATCCTGTCCGGTGACCACATCTACAAGATGGACTACGACAAGATGCTTGCGTACCATAAGCAGAAGGGCGCAGATTGCACCATCGCCGTTATCGGCGTACCGATCGAGGAGGCAAGCCGCTTTGGTATCATGAGCACCAATGAGGACGGCTCGATCTACAAGTTCTCCGAAAAGCCCAAGAATCCCGATTCCAATCTGGCTTCCATGGGTATCTACATCTTTAACCGCAAGAAGCTGGCAGATTATCTGACCGCTGACGAAAACACCCCCGGCTCCTCCAACGACTTCGGTAAGAACATCATTCCCAATATGCTTGCAGCAGGCGAGAAGATGTTCGCATATCCTTTTGAGGGCTACTGGAAGGACGTTGGAACCATTTCCTCTCTGTGGGAGGCTAACATGGATCTGCTGGGCTCCAATCCCGAGCTTAACCTGGGCGACGAGTCCTGGAGAATCTATGCACGTCACATGGCACTCTCTCCTCAGTACGTGGGAGCGGATGCCGTCATTGAAAACAGCAATATCTCCGAGGGATGCGAGATCTACGGTACGGTTCGCAACTGTATTGTCGGTGCAGGCGTTAAGGTCGCTGCAGGCGCAGTCGTTTGTGACAGCGTGCTGATGGGCGACACCGTGATCGAAGCGGGTGCCGAGGTGTCCTATTCCATCGTTGCTACCGGTGTCACCATTGGCAAGGATGCAAAGGTCGGTGCCGATAAGGCTGAAGCAAAGGGAATTACCGTCATTGGTGAGGACGTCACCATTGAGGCAGGCGCGGTCGTTGAGGCAGGCGCTATGGTTCCCGAGGTTTAAGAGAGGGGGAAAAGAATAATGACTGCAGCAGGATTAATTTTTGCAAATACGCACGATAACAGCATTCCCGAAATGACCAGATTGCGCACCATGGCGTCGGTTCCTTTTGGCGGCAGATACCGTCTGATCGACTTCGCGCTTTCCAATATGGTCAATTCCGATATTACCAAGGTGGGCGTTATCACCCACTATAACTACCAGTCTCTGCTTGACCACATCGGTAACGGTAAGGACTGGGATCTGGCTCGCCGTTCGGGTGGCATCAAGATTCTGCCTCCCTACATCACCATGTTTGATTCCTCCACTCCCGGTGTCAACCGCTCCAGAATGGATGCACTCAAGGGCGCGGTCAACTTTATCAACCGTTGCTCCGAGGATTACGTTGTGATGTCCGACTGCGACGTGATCTGCAACATCGACCTCAAGGCTGTGCTGGCAGCACACGAGAAGAGCGGTGCGGATCTGACCTTTGTGACCAAGGTGGTTGACGCGGGCTCTATGTACGTAGAAGGCACCATGCCCGTCGTTCGCGTGGACGAAAGCGGCAGAGTGATCGATTTCGCAGAGGAGCACCTCGAGCAGGGCAACGTGACCATCAGCACCAATATCATGGTTGCTACCCGCACCTATCTGCAGAACGTGGTGCAGGAGGCTGCATCTCACGGCTATACCAGCTTCTTTAAGGATATCATTGCAAAGTCTTTGGACCGTGCAAATTACCGCGCTTACGAATATGACGGCGTGTTTGCCAAGATCGGCTCTATGGAAGGCTACTTTGCTTGCTCCATGGCTCTTCTGGATGAGGACACCCGTAAGGGCATCTGGGGCGTACCCAACAGACCCATTCTGACCAAGGTCCGTAATTCCGCTCCCACCAAGTACTGCGGTGACGCCAAGATCGTCAACTCCGTTGTAGCAGACGGCTGCGTGATCGAGGGCACGGTTGAAAATTCCATTCTGTTCCGCGGCGTTAAGGTAGGCAAGGGAACCGTTGTCAAGAACTCCATTCTCATGCAGGATACCTACACCGGTGAGAACGTACTGCTCAATTGCGTCATTACCGACAAGAACGTCATGATCAAGGACGGCAGAATGCTGTCCGGCTGTGAGAGCATGCCCTTCTACATCGGTAAGAACGGCGCGATCTGATCCGGAGGTACGTGATGAAAAAGATTTTATTCGTAGGCGCAGAGGCCATGCCCTTTGCCGCAACCGGCGGACTTGGTGACGTGCTGGGCTCTCTGCCCGCAGCCATCCGCAAAAAGGGCGGCAAGAACGTGGACGTGCGCGTGGTACTGCCGCTGTACGGTGCAATGGGTCAGAGCTGGAGAGACCAACTGGTCGACGAGGCGGAATTCCGCGTCAATCTTGCTTGGCGCAACCAGTATTGCGGTGTCAAGTCCTTGGTTAAGGACGGTGTGACCTTCTACTTCGTTGAAAACGATTACTACTTCAACCGTCCCTCGCTGTACGGCAACTTTGACGACGGTGAGCGTTATGCCTTCTTCTGTAAGGCAGCGCTGGAGATGCTGCCCGTGCTGGATTGGTATCCCGACGTGCTGCACGCACAC
This sequence comes from Eubacteriales bacterium, assembly GCA_045658965.1. Lineage (GTDB taxonomy): Bacteria > Bacillota > Clostridia > Oscillospirales > CAG-272 > SVQP01. The sequence continues at coordinate 22,661 of JAZOVZ010000012.1, read as the reverse complement.
GACTGGCAGGCGGCTATGTCGGTAGTATATCTGAATACCAGATATCGCAACAAGCCCGCGTTTGAGCACATCAAGAGCGTGTTCACCATCCATAATATCGAATATCAGGGTCAGTACGATATGTCCATTCTGGGCGACGTGTTCGAGCTTGGCGTAGAGCACAGCTCGCTGATGCATTATGACGATTGTATCAATCTGATGAAGGCGGCTATCGTTTGTGCAGATACTGTCAGCACCGTCAGCCCCAGATACGCAGAGGAGATCAAGACGGCAGAGTATGCGCACAGACTCAACTACGTGCTGGAGCAGAACGCATACAAGCTCAGAGGTATCCTCAACGGTATCGATTACGATTATTATAACCCCGCCAAGGATCTTGGCTTGGTCTCCACCTTTGATGCGCGCCGTCTTTCCGGCAAGGCAAAGGATAAGGCAGCTATGCAGGCAGAGGCAGGATTGCCCGTACGCGAAGACGTGCCCGTGCTTTCCGTTATCTCCCGTCTGGCAGCGCACAAGGGTCTTGACCTGATCAGCCAGATCGCTGACAAGCTGGTAGCAGAGAACGACGTACAGCTGATCGTGCTCGGTAAGGGCGAGGCTCGCTTTGAGCAGTTCTTTGCCGATCTGGCAGCACGTTATCCCGATAAGGTAGCGGCACTTCTGACCTACGACCGCGATCTTGCTAAGCGTATCTACGCTGCAACCGATATTTTCCTGATGCCCTCCAAGAGCGAGCCCTGCGGACTTTCGCAGATGATCGCATCCCGTTACGGTGCGGTTCCCGTAGTTCGTGAGACCGGCGGTCTTTACGACTCGATCAAGCCCTACTGGGAAAAGGATGGCGAGATGCTGGGTAACGGCTTCACCTTTGCAAATTACTCGGGTGACGAGCTGCACGAGCGCACCTGCGCTGCGATCGCTCTGTACGCCGACCGCGCAAAGTGGAAGAAGCTGGTTGCCAAGGTCATGCGCACCGATTTCTCCTGGGCTGCATCTGCTGACAAGTATCTTGAAATGTACGCAGAGCTGTAACAGCCCCTGATTTAGTAATATACCCATACCCCATGAAAGGATTTACCAAACCCATGATAGACTACAGACCCACAGCGGCAAAGATCAGAGAGGATCTGACCATCAAGCTTTCCCGCTACTTCGGTTGCACCCCCGCTGAAGCAACCACCGAACAAATGTATAAGGCAACCGCCATGACCATCAGAGATATTCTGACCGAGAAGAGAGGCGAATTCAAAAAGCAAGTCAACAGACAGGGCTCCAAGCGCGTGTACTATATGTGCATGGAATTTCTGCTTGGCAGATCGCTCAAGACCAACCTGTGCAACTTAGGACTTGACAAGGAATACGGCAAGGCTCTGGGCGAGCTGGGCTTTGTGCTGGACGACCTGTATTCCTGCGAGCCCGATGCAGGACTTGGCAACGGCGGTCTTGGCAGACTTGCAGCCTGCTTTATGGACTCGCTGTCCTCGCTGGACTATCCCGCGACCGGCTTCTCGATCTGCTATGAATACGGCTTGTTCAAGCAGATGATCGTGGACGGCATTCAGGTGGAGCTGCCCGACGTATGGCTGCCCGGCGGTGAGGTATGGCTTGTGCCCAGAACCGACAGAACCTTCCACGTGCGCTTTGGCGGTCACGTCAAGGAGATCTGGAAGGATGGACGCATGGAGGTCGTTTACGAGAACGCCGAGGAGGTCGAGGCTGTACCTTACGACATGATGATGTCGGGTGCCGACAGCTCTGCTGTCAGCCAGCTCAGACTGTGGCGTGCACGTGACGTCAAGAACTTCAATATGGGTCTGTTCACCCAGGGTCAGTATGCAAGAGCAATGCAGGAAAATACGCAGGCAGAGACCATTTCCAAGGTGCTGTATCCTTCGGATAACCACACCGAGGGTAAGCTGCTCCGTCTGACGCAGCAGTATTTCCTGGTATCCGCATCCTGCCAGAGCATCATCCGTGACCACATGGCAGTGTACGGTACGCTTGCAAACCTGCCCGACAAGGTAGCCATCCATATCAACGATACCCACCCCGCACTCTGCATTCCCGAGCTGATGCGTATTCTGGTGGATGAATATTTCTTCCCCTGGGATATGGCGTGGGAGATGGTCAAGAAGATCTGCTCTTATACCAACCATACCGTTATGCCCGAAGCACTTGAGACCTGGAACGAGGATCTGTTCCGCCTCAAGCTGCCCAGAATCTACGCCATCGTTAAGGAGATCAGTGAACGCTTCTGCCGCGAGGCTTGGGAGGTATTCCCCGGCAACTGGCAGCGCATTTCCAAGATGAGCGTGGTTGGCTACGGTCAGGTCAGAATGGCAAATCTTTGCGTCATCGGCTCTCACAGCGTCAACGGTGTTTCCAAGCTGCACTCCGGCATTTTGACAGAGACCGTATTCAAGGATTTCTATAAGATGTATCCCGAAAAGTTCCTCAACGTCACCAACGGTATTGCACACCGTCGCTGGCTGTGCTATTCCAACCCCAAGCTGGCAGGCTTGCTGGACGAGTGCATCGGAACCGGCTACCGTCACAATCCCGAGGAGCTTGCAGAGTTTGCAAAGTTTGCAAATGACGCTGCCGTCGTACAGCGTGTGCGCGACATCAAGCACCAGAACAAGGTTGCGTTTGCTAATCACCTGTACAATAAGACCGGTCAGAAGATCGATACGCACAGCATCTACGACGTACAGATCAAGCGTCTGCATGAGTATAAGCGTCAGCTGCTGAATGCGCTCAACATCATTGGCATCTATCTGGATCTGCGTGAGAATCCCGATCTGGAAATGACGCCCCAGACCTATATCTTCGGTGCAAAGGCAGCTCCCGGCTACCAGATGGCAAAGCGCATCATTCAGCTGCTTTGCATGATCAGCAAGGATATTGAAAAGAACCCCAAGATCAAGCAGAAGCTCAATCTGGTGTTCCTTGAAAACTATGACGTCAGCACCGCGGAGATCCTGATCCCCTCGGCTGATATCAGTGAGCAGATCTCGCTGGCAGGTAAAGAAGCAAGCGGCACGGGCTGCATGAAGCTGATGATCAACGGTGCGCTGACCATTGGTACTCTGGACGGTGCAAACATTGAAATGCTGGGTGCTGTCGGCGATGAGAATATGTATATCTTCGGTCTGACCGCACAGGAGGTCGAGCAGCTGTGGCTGCGCGGCTACCGCTCTGCAGAGTTCTATGCAAACAACAAGCGTCTTGAAAAAATCGTCAACTTCCTGTCTGTCGGCTTTGCGGGCGAGTCCTTTGCGGATATCGCTACCTACCTTTTGGCAGGCCACGGTGTAGCTGACCCCTTCATGTGTCTGGCAGACTTTGAGTCTTACCGCTTGACCCACCAGCAGGCTGTGAAGGATTATGCAAACCGTATGGATTGGTCCAGACGCTCGCTGCTCAACACCGCGGCATGCGGATACTTTGCCGCAGACCGTTCGATCAAGGAATATGCAGAAAAGATCTGGCATATCGAGTCCTTGAAGTAATTTCGTATTTTATTTTATATTCATGGGGCTGCCGCGATTTTACGGCAGCCCCGCAAGAGTATTTTTCAAAGGCTTGCGTGAAAGTTCACGTGACCGGTCTTTTTACGCAGCCATTCATGTCTACATTTCATGAAAAATGGGCTGAAACCCATTTTTCGTAAAGTGATCAATACTTATTTGAGCCGCCGAAGGCGGCATGGAGATTTATATGCAAGCAAACGGTGTCAAATTGAAAAAGATCTGCAGGGGAGAGGACGTAACGCGCAAGAGTGCGTTTGCCTTCGGTGACGTTCTCGACCTGTATTTGGAGGTGCCCGTCGCCCTTGGCGCAAAGGGTGCTGTGCTGCGCGGAAATATTGACGGCTATGGTGATGCAGACGTGGAAATGACCGTGTATGAAAGAACCGACACCGCAACCACTTATACTTGTCAGCTGGATACCCGTAAGCTGTGTCGCTGCGAGAAGAGTGGACTTTATTATTTTGAATTCTTGTTGCTCAAGGGCTTTGATACCATGTTTACCGAGAGTATCAACAACGTGGACTTTTATCTGTCCCGCTCCTCGGGCGCAAGATTCCGTATGCTGATTTTTGAAAGTGACTACACCGTGCCTGCTTGGTTTGGCAAGGGTGTGATGTATCATATATTCGTTGACCGCTTCTGCCGCGGAGAGGGAGAGGTTGGCACGCGCGAGGATGCCGAGATCAATCCAGATTGGGAAAACGGCGTGCCGCAATATGCGCCCTATCCGGGTGCTCCCGTATCCAATAACGTCTTTTTCGGCGGTAATCTCTGGGGCGTGGCGCAAAAGCTGGAGTATCTGGATTCCCTTGGCGTCAAGGTCATTTATTTAAGCCCTGTTTTCAAAGCGTATTCCAATCACAAATACGACACGGGTGACTACGAGCAGGTGGACGCCGCGTTCGGTGGTGATGCGGCATTTGAAAACCTGATTGCAGAAGCAAAAAAGCGCGGCATGCGCGTGATCCTGGATGGCGTGTTCAATCACACGGGTGACGACAGCCGCTATTTCAACCGCTATGGCAAGTATGAGGAGCAAGGGGCATATCAATCGCCCGATTCGCCTTATGCCGCGTGGTACGATTTCAAGACCTACCCCGATCAGTACGATTGCTGGTGGGGCATTCCGATCCTGCCCAGACTCAATCACAGCGAGGATTCCTGCCGTGAGTATTTTACGGGCAAGCAGGGCATTGCGAGAAAGTACGTCAAAATGGGTATTGGCGGCTGGCGACTTGACGTGGCGGACGAGCTTTGCAACGAATTTTTGGACGAATTCCGTGCGGCTGTCAAGGAGGAGAGCGAAGGAGAGGCTGTGATCATCGGTGAGGTGTGGGAAAACGCCGCCGATAAGATCGCGTACGGCAACCGCCGCCGCTATTTGTCCGGAAAGCAGCTGGACAGCGTCATGAATTATCCCGTGCGTAACGGTATTTTGGATTTTATCCGCTACCGCGATGCCCGGGGGCTTTATAACGTGCTGACCGAGCTGTATTCCTCTTATCCCGAGCAGGTTTGCCATGCGCTGATGAATTTGATCGGTACGCATGATACCGAGCGTATTCTGACCATGCTCGGCAGTACCGAGGAGGACTTGGATAAGACAAACGAGCAGCTTTCGACCTACAGACTCACTGACGAGGTACGCACCGAGGCGGTGAATTTGGTCAAAATGGCGGCTGCGCTGCAATTTACGGTATTTGGTATTCCGTCGCTGTATTACGGTGACGAGCTTGGCTTGGAGGGCGCGCGCGATCCCTTCTGCCGTATGCCCATGCCTTGGCATGAGCTGGACGTGCCGTATCGCGCACAGTTACTGGCATTTTATCAAAAGCTGGGTCAGCTGCGTGCAGAGCATCCCGCGCTGGACGGCGGCAGCTTTGAGGTGCTGTATCACGATGAATCCGTCATTGCCTATGCAAGACGCAAGGCGGGCAGAGAATTGATCGTAGCTGCAAGCAGAAGTGAGCAGCCCACCGTGCTGCCCATTTGCGGTGAGTTTACAGATCTTTTGTGCGGCACGCGCGGCAAGGGACCCCTTTGCATACAGCCCGATAGCGTGTTGATCCTGGAGCGCACGGGAGGATAGCGTGAAGATTTACGCTGCTGTTGTCGCATAAGCTTCACGGTGGAGCTTCCAACCATATTTGAACCGCCTTTGGCGGTAAGGAGATTAGTATGACCTTCGTCAGAGCACAGCGATATTTATCTGCCCCCGATAAAGGTGCAACAGCCGAGCAATTTGCCGCGCTTTGTACGCGCCTGGGCAGAATACAGGCAGGCATTCGCAAAATTGCTGTCAGCGCGAATGCGAGCGGCAGCTGCCGCATACGGTATTTGGAAAGTATTTTGCTGACTGCAGGGTATCGCGTGGGTGTTTGGACGCGCATGGAAAGTGACGATCTGCGCAGCCGCATTCGTATTGACGGACAGCCCATTTCGCACAAGCAGGTGTGTGATTTGTGTGAGCAGATCTTAAAAGAGATCAACGCGATGCAGGCAGATGCGCCGGACGTTGCTTTCAGCAGTGAACAAAAGCTTTGCGCACTTGCATTGCTGGCATTCTGCTGTCACGGCTGTGACGTGATACTTTTGGACGTTTCAGAGGAGTGCACGCTGGATCCCATGTGGGTTTGTGCACCCTATACGGTGGTCATGCCGTGCGGTTTGGGTACGCGCGATACGTCTCTTGCCAAAAAGCAGGCAGTGCAGATCAGCCGCGCGGTACGCAAAGGCACGCGAGAGGTCATCAGCGGCTTTATGGGCGGCGAGGTGTACAATCTGCTTTCGCAGGCTTGTGCAGCCTCGGGCAGCAGATTGACTGTGCCCGCCAAAAGCGAGGCTGTGATCGGGGAGCAATCGCTGGGCAGGACGGTGTTTACTTATCGAGGCAAAGGCCCTTATCGCTTGCATTCCTCGTTTGAGGTGCAGATCGAGGCAGCCATGGCTGCTATCGAAGCGTGTTATGCATTGCGCCGTGACGGTGTGAGATTGCCCGGACAAGCCATGATGGCAGGGCTGCAAAAGGCAGAGGTGCCCGTGTGCTTTGACGTGGTGACCGTGCGACCCGGTGTGATCGTCAGCGCGGCGACCGCAGGGGAGGACGTGCGTGCGCTGCTTGCGGCATTGCATCAAAAAGCAACCAGCTTTGGCGGCAAGATCGTGCTTTGCGTATCGCAAACGCCCGATAAGCTGCTTGCTGCATTCGATAAGGAATTCGGTGCAGAGGAGGGGTATGCGGTACAAGAGGTGATCTTTGTGGGGCAAAACGCACCGCAGCAGGAAGGGGTTGCGCTGACTGCCTGCACCACACCCAAGCGCGCCGCAAAGCGCATCCTATCCTTGACCGATCCCGATACGACCACCCTGGTTGTGGGGGATGCAAAGTTTGCATATGCGATCAAAGAGGCTGTGACCGATGCCTTGATCGGGTTGAGTTAAAAGAAAAGGACTACGTCATTTGCAATGACGTAGTCCTTTTGAATTGCTTATAAGTATTTGTTCATATGCTCGTTCAGGCTTGCCGCGATGGTGGCGTCATCCACCAGCTTTTTCATGAAGTATATGCGACCCTCGGGATCGGGAATGGCGCGTGTTGCGTCGGGTGTGCCCGTGCCTGCATCGTAGAATTCCAGGCGGTAGGCGTCCTCGTGCAGCGCATACAGCTCGCAGTCACCAAGCACCGCGTACTGCACGGCGGTCAGGTCGTAGCTGCTGTTCTGGCATCTGCCTGCGGTATAAAGGCGGTAGGATTCGTACAGGGGGCTATCAGGGCGGGGATCTGCGGGATCGTAGCCGGTCAGAATCTGCCAGCCGATGTGGAAATCGGAAAGGAACATCTTGGTCGGCCAGTTGGCAAATACGTTTTCGGCAGCCTTGTAGTCGCAGATCACGTTAAACTCTCTGCCTTCGGGCAGGATAGCAGCCATGCTGACCAGTGCGCTGACCTTCTTTTGTACCAGCTCCTTGCCGCTCAGGGGGGAGTACTGATCGGGTGCGGAGTCCAGCAGAGCCGCGAGCGTGTTGAACATGCCGATGGTGATCACGACCACGCCGTCATCGGGAGCGGCAGCCAACGTCTTGCGGTAAAACTCCACGCTGGGAGCAATGGCAAGCGTGCCGTTTGCGTACTTTTCGGAGAAACGCTGTGCAATATCGTCGGAATATTTATGGCAGGTCTCGTCGTCCAAAAATCCGGGGTGCTCCCATTGACCGAGATTTGCGATGGGATAGCCGCAGTACTCGGCAACCGCGTCGATCGTGCCCACACCGGAACGGTTGGACGTGCAATGGCAAACGCCCAGAATGTCAAAGCCGTACTGCTTTGCGTAAGAGATCAGCGTGACAAGCGCACCAACGTCATCGCAATCGGGACCCATATCGGTGTCAAGAATGACCGCTTTTTTTGTAAGCGCAAGGGGCTGGAAGAGTGTAGACATTTAGATGTACCTCCGAATTTATTATTTCTATTGCCATTATACCGCAAAAGCGGCGTTTTGTCAATAAGCGCAAAAGAAAACGGACGCTTACGCGTCCGTTTTCCTTATATGCGGAATCAATCCTTCTTAAGCTCTGCCAGAATCAGCTTGAGCAGATCCTCGGTCGTGGGATTTGCCTCGCGCTCAGCCTTTGCTGCTGCTTCTGCTGCGGCTGCTGCTTCTGCTGCTGCCTTTTCTTCAGCCAGCTTCTTCTGCTCGTAGTAAGCCTTGACAGCTTCCTTATCGCGGATCTTTACGCCTGCTGCCTTGAGCTCCTTCTTCTGCGCCTTGGTCAGCTTGCCCTTGGAGAGCTTGCCTGCCAGCTCGCTGCGCTCTTCTCTGAACTTGTTGAACAGCTTAACGATGCAGAACAGTACGATGGCGATCAGGAGGAAGTTGATGATAGCGTTGATGAATGCGCCCCAGTCAATGTAGATGGACTGCGCCAGATCGATCTCGGTGCCGATCACAGTGCCAGCCTCGTCCACAACGTCCACCATTTCCTTGTGTAAGAAGGTGTAGATTTCACTAAGAGAGTCTTTTCCAAGGATCAAAAAGAGCACGTAGTTGATAATGGGCTTGAGAATGTTATTGCTCAGGCCATTGACGATAGCGGTAAAAGCACCGCCGACGATCACACCGACTGCCATGTCTACGACGTTGCCGCGGGTGATAAATTTCTTGAATTCTTCAAAAAACTTTTTCATGTTTTCTCCTTTGCTTTCGACCGCTTCGGTCATAAAATTACAATATTTATTATAACTGATTTGTGTGTATATGTCAATAGATATTTTCTTGCCTTCAAGAAAAACTGTCGGCAAATGCGGTTGCCAAAGCGTCGCAACGCTCATTGTAGGGGTGTCCCGCATGTCCCTTGACCCACACGAAGGTCACGGTATGGTAATCCAAGAGGGAGAGCAGCTTGTCCCACAGATCGGAATTGAGTGCGGGGGACTTGTCCGCTTTTTTCCAACCCTTTGCCTTCCATGATTTTGCCCAACCTTTTGTCACGGCATCGACCACGTATTTGGAGTCGCTGGTCAGCGTGATCTCGCAGGGCTCGCGCAGAGCGGACAGTGCTGCAATCACAGCGGAAAGCTCCATGCGGTTATTGGTCGTCATTCTCTCACCGCCCGAAAGCTCCTTTTCCACGCCCTTGTAAACAAGGACCGCACCCCAGCCGCCCTTGCCGGGGTTTCCGCGGCATGCGCCGTCGGTATATACGTCAACGTGCTTCATTTTCATCACCTCTCCCATATTTTAGCACAAAAAGTGCTGTTTGTCAAAGGTTTTGTGCGTTTTGTCAATTGATTTCTGCGCAAAAATTCGATATAATGATACATATGTTACGTAAGGAGCTGATCGATATGTCTCATGCAACCATGGAAAAGAAAACGATAGCAGCAGAGAAAAAGCCACGCAAGCGTCGTTTGGGAGACCGCAAGGATGGCAGACTTGTGCGCACGCTGTATCCCATGAATAAATTTATGCCGTACATTATGCGCACCAGAAATGATGCGTGTAATCAGTTTGCGGACAGCATCGATATGACAGAGACCGACCCGTATATCCGTTCCAAGATCAAGGAGGGTAAGGTCAATTTCTCATTCCTGCACGTTTTTATTGCCGCTTACGTGCGCACCGTGGCAAAGCGTCCCGAGATCAATCGCTTTGTCAGCGGCAACCGCATTTACGCAAGAAACAATATCGTGGTCAACATGACCATCAAGACCACCATGTCCGCCGACTCGCCCGATACCTGCATTAAGGTGTATTTTGAGCCCACCGACACCATTGACGATGTGTACGAGAAGTTCAATGCCGCCGTGCAGGAGGTTAAGGACGCAAGCGAAACCAAATCGGATAAGGAGAGCGGCTTTGATAAAGCGGCGCGTATCCTTGCAGGACTGCCGCGTTTTATCCTGTTGCCCGTGGTCAGCCTCTTGATCTTTTTGGATAACAACCGCCTTTTGCCGCAGGCACTCATCGGTGTCAGCCCCTTCCACGGTTCGTTGTTTGTGACCAGTATGGGTTCTTTGGGTATTCGACCCATCTATCACCATCTGTATAACTTCGGCAATCTGCCCATTTTCGTGTCGTACGGCAATAAGCGCATGGAGCTGTGCCTGGACGAGCAGGGCAACGTGCAGAAAAAGCGCATGATCGACCTTAAGATTGTGACCGACGAGCGCATTTGTGACGGATATCTGTATGCGTCTGCTTTCAAGACCATCCGAACCTATCTGGAGCATCCGAAAGTGCTGGAGCAGGCACCTGACGTGATCAAAGAGGATATTGATTGATGTTTACTTACGTACAAAAAAACGGGGTCGGGTACTATTACTCGACCCTGCTGATTTCAGCGCATGCCTTTGCCACGCGCGCGGGCGGCGTGAGTACCTTGCCCGAAACTGCCTCGCTTAATCTGGCATTCGGCAGAGGGGATGACGACGCGACCGTGCTGCAAAATCTGCAGCTGCTTGCAAGCGCGGCAGGGTTTGACTCCCGTCGCGTGATCTCGCTGCCGCAAATCCACGGCACAGAGGTACTGACCGTGACCGAGGCAGATGCAGGCAGGGGATATACAAAGCCTGCAAACGGCACGGGCGACGGCTATATGACGCTTGAGAGGGGCTTGCCCTTGGGTGTTAAGAGTGCGGATTGCGTGCCCGTGCTGCTGGAGGCACGTGACGCGCAGGGCAGAGTGCTTGCCGTCGCGGCTGTGCACGCGGGCTGGCGAGGAACTGCAGGCGGTATTGCGGTCAATGCCGTCAAGGCGTTGCGCGCTGCTTGCGGCGATTGCGAGATCTATGCCGCCATCGGTCCTTGCATCGGATCTTGCTGCTTTGAGGTGGACACGGATTGCGTGGACGAATTTGACCGCCTTTGCGGCAAGGATATTGTAGATACGTGCTTTGTAAAGGCAGAGAACTGCAAGTATTACGGCGACCTCGTCAAGGTCAACCGTATGCTGCTTCAGGGTGCAGGCGTGCCCGATAGCCGCATCGATGCGGCAGATATCTGCACCTGTTGTCACCCCGATCGGTTTTTCTCGCACCGCTATGCCACCAAATACCAAAATGGTAAAAGAGGCACGATGCTATCAGTGATATGTAAATAAGGGGTAATGATGAAAACGCTGACAATATGCGGCAGCATGAGGTTTGCCAACGAGATGAAGAAAATTGCATACGAGCTTGAAGCAGTCCGAGGATACAATGTGCTGCAATGTGTATATTGCGAAGAGGGTATAATACCTACGGATGACGCGCATACGCGGTTAGCAGATGCACATTATAAAAAGATAGATATGAGCGACGGGATCTTCGTGGTCAATATCGGCGGCTATATAGGTGAGTCTGTCAAACGAGAGATCGCTTATGCTATGGAAAAAGGGAAAGAGATCATATATTTGGAATAAACAGAAAGCAGAAGTCTTGTCGGCTTCTGCTTCTGTCTTTATGTGCGACTTCAACTGCCCGTGTCATCCTGAGCGGAGGGCGTAGCCCGGAGTCGAACCCCGAAGGGGCGCGCGCAGCGCGGGATCTACGGGCGACAAATGTACCCCTCGTAGATCCTCAAAACGCTGCAAGCGTTTTGACTTTCAAAAATCAGCAATTTGTTGCAGATTTTCGAAAGTTCGACTCGAAAACATCCGCACAGGGATGTTTTCTCGCTCAGGATGACACGAGGGGACTTTTCGCTAATTCATCAGTCCCATCGGCTGATCTTTGCGTTATTCACTTGTATAAAACCACATCTGTCCGCTCTTTTTGGGCATGGCGAAGGTCATGCCGCTTTGCTTGAGGTCTGTACCATGGATCGTGCGCACCTCGCCGCTGACAGCCTCGGTAAAGGTGTAGGTCTTGTTCTCGTCTATGACGAACGGCAAAGCTTGGAACGTCTCGCTCTCAACCGCTACGTTGCGGATGACTTGCACAAGCCCCGCACCGTCCTGATCGAACTGCAAGGCGTACCAATCATGGATATCCTTGCGGCACTCGGTCAGAGGATAGTAGTCCGCTTCCAGCATGATGGCTGCCGCGCGACGCCAGATGGCGTGATAGGTGCGCCCTTGCGCGAATTGCACCTCGTCGTGATAGTATTCGGTCATGTCGGTCATGGAGGGCACCATGGCGTTTTGGTAGGCAAAGCCGTCAATGCGGTGGGGCTGACCGTTGTAGTTTCCGTCATCATCGCACCAGTTGAAGTTGTGCGCGCGGAAATAGGGAATCCACTCGAACATCTGTCTGTGCTGCGCCTGCTTCATATAGTGGTCACCGTAGCCCACGTCGGTGTAGTGCAGGGGAACGGCACGGCGCATGGTCTCGGGGTCGTTTCTTCTGCCTCCCGATGCGCAGGAATCGATCCAAAGCCCGGGATTACGTGCAAGTAAAGCGTCCCAATAGCGGTAATAGCCCTGAATGTGCAAATTCTCCAGCACACCCTCGCGCCCCGGCTCGCTGTTTTGCTGCCAGTAGGGCATGGGCTGGAAGTTGAAGTCCTGGCGGTAAATGTCCACGCCGAATTCCTTGATCATGGAGTCGATCTTATCGATCAGCCAGTCGCATGCCACGGGGTCTGCCAAATTAAACAAAGCATTGGTCAGCCAGAAATGGTTGTCTCCCTTGTAGAACAGCAAAAACTCGGGGTGCTCGCGCCACATATCCGTGCCCGTATAATTGCGCTCGGGCTCAAACCACAAAAGAAGATCGATCCCGTTTTTGTGCAGATGATCGGAAACGGGCTTGAGCCCATTGGGATAATTCTCCTCGTTCAGGCGCAAGTTGCCCACGCCCACGCCCCAATCGTAGTTGCAGGGATACCAGCCCGCATCGATCCACCAGCCGTCGGGCGCAAAGCCCTTTTGCAGATAGGTGTCGATGGCGTGCTTTTGGTTTTGCTCGGTCGTGCCGGAAAATTCGCTCTTGCCGTCAATTGCCCAGGTATGCACAAACAGCTTGGGTGAGAGCGGCTTGCCGTCCTTTTCGCGCGGCAGCATGTGTGCAAAGTAAAATGCGCGCCAGAGGTTGCGTCCGCGGTCGTGTCCACCCGCAAAGGCTTGCATGGTCACGCGAGGTGTGCGCACGCGCTCACCGGGCTTTAAGTAAGCGTTGAAAAAGCCTTGACCCGTTGCGAAGCTGACCTTGTTTCCCTCCAGCTTGAAATCCGCGCTCCAATGTCCGCTCCAGCCGATCGCCAGGTTGATGCCCCAACCGTCCAACAAAAGACGCATATAGGGAAAAGCACCGTTGCAGGGCGTGCCGTCACCGCAGGGCTCGATATGCAAGGGCTGTGCGCCCAGCGTATCGGTCTGCCACTCGTAGCCATTCACACCGCAGGTGTCACCGTTGCCGTGGTACAGCTTTGCCGTTTGGGCAGCAAAGTCGGCACAAAAACGCCAATCGGAAATCGTTGCCGAGGGCGCATCCGATACGTTTTCAATATACATGATCCATTCGCACACGGCAAAATCGCGGTAGTCGTAACGCTCTGCAATCAGCTGCAGCCCCTTGGCGCGTGCCGTAAAGCGGTGGCAGGTGACCGACGCGTCAATGCGTACGCACTCTGTGCGCGGAGAAAGCGATGCGGGAAAGCCATGGTAGCGTGTGCCGTCCAAGGTAAAGGTGAAGGGCACGTTTGCGGGGTCATGCGAGCACGGCAGCTGCCTGCCAAAGACAAAATCCTGTGTGGTATGCTTCATAAGTCCGCTCCTTTGCATTTAGTTGTCTTTATTATAGCATATAATTTTCGCCGACGCAAGAAAAATCTGCAATGTCACGGTACGGAAAATTATTAAGAATTATTAAGAATTATTAAGAATGGCATAAAGGGCTTGCCTATCTTGACAGGTCATGATACAATGGTAAAAAATAAGAGAAAAGAGGGAACTTTATGCTCGCCTTTATCTTTGACCTAATAGAGTTGCGGATGCCCATACCGACCTTGTTTGGTTGGTTTCATATCCTTTGGTTGCTTTTGACTGCCGGTGCGACCGTGGGATTGTGCTTGCTTTACAAGCACGGGAAGATCAAAAATCCGCTTGACGTGGTGTTTTATACGGCGATGATCGTCATCGCGCTGGAGATCTTCAAACAGTTCCGGTACAGCTTTTCCTATGACGGCATTGTGCAGTTTGATTATCAATGGTACGCGTTTCCGTGGCAATTCTGCTCCATACCCATGTACATCGGGCTCTTGGCGGGCTTGACGCGCGGCAAGCTGCAAAGCGCACTGCTTGATTTTCTTGCCACATTTGCCGTGTTTGCGGGTGCTTGCGTGATGGTCTATCCCGGAGACGTTTACACAAGCAGCGTGTGGATCAATATACAGAGTATGGTCTGCCACGCGTCCATGATCGTGGTGGGTGTGTTTCTGTATTACACGGGAACGGTCAAGGCGCGCCACAAAACCATTCTTGGCGGTATGGCGGTGTTCTCGGTGGCAGTTTGTATGGCAGTTTTGCTCAACGAGCTTGCCGTCGTGGTGGGCATCATGCCAAACGAAACCTTCAACATGTTCTTCGTCAGCCGCCATTGCGCACCGTCTCTGCCCGTGTACTCCTTGGTGCAGGCGGTCGTGCCATACCCTTGGTGCCTATTTATCTATATCGCGGGCTTTACGGCAGCAGCGTATATCATGCTGCTGATCGCCATGCTTGTCAAAAAGATTGCGAACAAAACAAAAAAAGTTGCGTGAAAACGCAACTTTTTTTATGGCTTTTATTCTGTAGGGGATGCGGCGATGATGATTTTGCCGGATTGGACCAGATCCAAAAGCACCTTGGAGCTGACAGGGTCAAACTTGGTGGGCATGGAAACCAGCTCTTCGGCAGCTTCCAATGCGGTCTTGACACGATTGTAACCGCGATTGCTGGTCATAGCGTCAAAGGCATCTGCCACAGCCATGATTTTAGCCTCGGGGGAGATTTCATGGCTTTTCAGACCGTAGGGATATCCCGATCCATCCATTCTCTCGTGGTGATTTCCCGCAATTTCCGCCACGCGCTCACCGTAATACTGGCGCAGAATACGTGCGGAATCAATGGGATGGCGGAAAATATATTGCATTTCTTCTGCGTCAAGCCTGCCTTTTTTCTTCAGGATCTCATCGGGCACGTTGCATTTTCCCGCATCGTGGAAGAGGGAGGCAATTGCCAGATCATTGTACAGGGCTTCTTGCTTGTTTCCCTCGTACATATGGTCAAAGATCATCAGGCTGTAGTGCATGACGTTGTGAGAATGCTGATGCGTGTAGTTATCCTTTTGGTTGATCTCGTCCAAAAGCTCGTTGAGGTAACTCTCAAAGGTTTGCGATTCCTCGAACATGGGACGGTTGGAAAGGTAAAGGATCTTGCTGTCCTGGTGCGATTTGAGTATGACCTCGTGCGTCAGTCCTTGCACGAAGAAAAACTCACCTGCGCTAAGCGTCTTGGGACCTTCATCCAGATCCAGCTGGATTTTTCCGGAATGCACGTAAAAGAATTCAACCGTAGAGGGATCCTCTGCGGGGACGATCCAAATCACGGCGTCGCGCGCGATAAATTGTTCCATGAATTCAAATTCCGGGCACTTACATAACAGCTGCAAGCCCTTTTCGGGTTTGGGCGCAACGTTTCCGTAATTATGGAGATAGATGCCTTGCATACGGTGGAGCTCCTTTCTGAAGGATAAAGAGAAAAAGGGAATACATGCAGATGGTCCGCACTCTGATTTTCACAAGCGCGGACCATCTGTCATCTGTTTTCATTCAAACAAGAAGGATTACTTCTTGGTTTCGGTGGAACCACCCTTAGGAGGCGGGTTAATAACGCGCAGGGGATCCACGAGAACGGCTTGACCGTCAATCTCGTATTCGGTATACTCACATACAACCTCTACGCCGATCTTCTCACCGTAAGCAAATACGGGAGCAACGATACAGTCAACGGCATACAGCAAAAGTGCAACGTCGTTATAGGGGGTGAACTGAGCTGCCATGACCAATCCCTTAATGGTCAGGTTTGCAGCTTCCACCATTATGTGAAGAGTAACGAGCTCTTTGGTGGTTGCGGTGTGTGCAACGTTTGCTGCCGAAGCGGACAGGGGCATTGCCAGCACTGCCATAATGGTAATGACTGCGATAATCAAAGCGATTTTCTTGGTGGCTTTCATGGGAATTCTCTCCTTTTCTTTTTGTTTTCCCGTAAAAACAAACAACCGGAATACCATGTCTCCGGTTGCACCATCTTAAGTTGGATTCCGCTATTGGGTGCACGAGTGAGGGGTGCGGAATCACAATGTAAAACGGCAACTGGCTACCATAGGGGTATACTCCTTTAGGCCCTGTAGTTTTGCGTCACCTGCTTTCACAGGTTTTGCCTTTACGTGGAGGTCTAGTAGACCTATATGAATTATAGCACCGGTCGTATGGAATGTCAATACTTTTTTCAATTATTTTTTATATTTGTGTGTAAAAATACATAAATCTACGAAATATGCAGGAGTCGTACGACAAAAACACTAATAAATATAAAGTTTGCACCACAATTCGAGGGAAAAATAAAAAGTTGCGTTTGCACGCAACTTTTTAAGTTTACCAAATGCTCTTATAGATGTCTATGATCTCTTGCTTTGTCGGCACGCGGGGATTGGTTGCCGTGCAGCCGTCTGCCAAAGCACCCTCTGCCATGGCTTCAACGTGGGAGAGGTACTCCTCCTCTGAAATGCTGACCGCCTCGGAAACACGCGCGGGCATGTGCATTTCCTGCGAGAGGAAGTGAATATAGCTGATCAGCGCGCGCACGGTGGTGATCTCGTTGAAGTTGCTCACGCCTAAGATTCGCGCCATGTTACAATATTTGCGTACGCAGGAGGGGTATTCCGACTGAGAGCGCGAGGAGGTGGTAATGCCGCTGTTATACTCGATCAGCGAGGGGAGCAGGAGGGCACAGCTTCTGCCGTGCGGAATGTGCAGGTGTGCACCCAGCTGATGCGCCATGCCGTGCACCAATCCCAGCGATGCGGAATTGAAGGCAATGCCCGCAAGGCAAGCCGCGATGTGCATTTTGCGGCGCGCGTGCGAGTCGTTGTTATCGGAATAGGAGCGGATGAGGAATTGACCGCAGATCTCTACGGATTTTTCGGCAAGTGCGCCCGAAAACTCGTTGTTATTGGTGCTGACGTAGGCTTCAATGGCGTGGGTCATCACGTCCATACCGGTATCCGCAGTAATGGCTGCGGGCACGGATTTGACCAGCACCTCGTCCAAGATTGCCTCCTCGGGCAGCATATCGTCACCGCGCAGGGGATATTTTCTGCCCTCTGCGGGGTTGGAGATCACGGCAAACGAGGTTACCTCGCTGCCCGTGCCCGACGTGGTGGGAATGGCGATCAGGCGAGGGGTATAGCCCTCTTGGATCTGTCCTGCAAACTTACGCACCGCCTTGGCGGTATCGATGGCAGAGCCACCGCCCACGGCGATCATGCAAGGATAATGTCCCTTGAGCACGGCTGCCACGCCCGCGATGACCTTGTCCACGGGGGGATCGGGTACAATGTCGGTAAACAGGGTATAGCGGATATTTGCCTTGTCCAGACGCTTTGTCACGTGCTCGACAAGCCCCGAGGTCACGACAAAGGGATCGGCTAAAATGATGACGCTCTCAAACGTAAGCCGGGAGAGTCTGTCAAGTGCCGATTCACCGAAATATATTTGCGTACCGATGTGGAATTCTTTCATGGTCTTGCTCCTGTTGGCATAATGCTACGTATACATTATAGCACAAAGCGAAAGCGCTTGCAAGGGATTTGCAAATTTTTTTGAATTTTGTAAAAAGATACATAACTCGCAAAGCAAGAGCTGCCATGAGTGGTATTTTTGCTGTGCAAAAGTGATATTCTTGCTACGCAAGAGTGTTATTGCTGCGCAGTGGTATTCGGTTTGCTCCCGGCAAACCGAGTTGCAAAAAAGCCCCGACCCGCGCGCCGCTCCTTTTATTGCAGTCTTGCCTGTAAGCCGGGTTCTGTCGAGAACGGCCATCTATCTTTGCTCTCTGTCACCAGAAAGCTCCGAACGCTTTCGCGTTCGTGCCACCCATCGGGTCCTTGCGGCTGTCGGGCAGACATGCCCCGAACGGTGTTGCTTCGAGTAGGGTTTACAGCAAACCTATGTTACCATAGGAGTGGGTGAGCTCTTACCTCGCCTTTCCATCCTTACCGCTTGCGCGGCGGTTTATTTCTGTTGCACTTTCCCGGCGGTTACCCGCGGCTGACGTTATCAGCTACCCTTGCCCTATAAAGCCCGGACTTTCCTCACCGTAATACCTTTCGGCAACATACGGCGCGGCCGTTTAGCAAGGCTGCACAAGGGATTATAGCACAAGACGGGGAAAAAGTCAAGACTTGACGTCGTACTTTTTGATATAGGGGATCCACGCAATACCCGAAGCGCAAACGGCGGTGATAACGAGCTCGGGAATCATATAAAGACCGTTGTAGAAAATCGAGTACACGATTGCCAGGAGCTGACCGCTGAAGGCATTCAGAATCACGTTACCGATGGCGTAGAAGCCCTCCTGTGTAAAGAACCACTCTGCCCACGTGCCGAAGAACAAATAGCCCGACACAATGTGCACAGCATAGCGCGCGCCCAAGGCAATGAGCACACCGAGAATGATAGCAGGCACCTTGTGCATTTTGTTTCGCAGCACGCCGCCCAAGCCGAGCGCGGTGTAAGCAACAAAATAGTCAAGGATCAAAATGCCGATGGCAACGCCAATGCCCATAAAGTCTTCGCTTGTAGGCAGAAAATATCCCAGCAGCATGGAACCGGTTCTGCCTCCCAAGAGGTCCAGAATGATTTGCAGGATCGAGTAGGTAAAGGCGGAAAAGAGTCCCCACTTGGTACCGTACATATAGGCAATCAGCACGATGGGCAGCATGCTTGCCACGGTAAAGCTGCCGCCAAAGGGCAGGGGCGGGATAGGTGCGCTGAGCACAGCGAGAATGACGGCGCTTGCCAGCATAATGGCGCTGACGGTCAGACGTTTGGTTTTTTGAGAGGTATTCATACAATCCTCCTCCTTCAAGATAAAAATACAACCGCACGAAAAATCTCCGTGCGGTTGACGATTCTTATCTCACTTCATGCAAATCTTCCTACGCCGGTATTATCCGTATCAGGTTAAGGGTTCGCGCGCTGCGCATCTCAGCCGTTGGAAAGCGTGTTTCCGTCAGCACCCCTGATTTTTTATGCGGTTGTTCGCGCTTATTATACAGCCGATGCGCACGTTTGTCAAGTATGTTTGAGAAAATAATAAAAAAATTGCAAAATCCCCTTGCGGAAAATGAAAATATCTGCTATAATGACAGTACAGATTATTGAAAGGAGTTTTTCTATCATGAAAAGAATTCTTGCGATCCTTTTGGCAGCTTTGCTGCTTTGCTGCGTATTTGTAGCATGTGACAACGAAGGCGATAAGCCCGAGGATAAGACCACTGCTGCTACCACCAAGGCTCCCGAGACCGAAGAGCCTACGACTGAAGAGCCTACGACCGAGGAGATCACTACCGATGACGGTCTGCCGGATCTGACCGACGTTTACGTTGACGTTTGGGACGTAGATGATGCAACTCATAACGCACAGAAGATCGATGCCAAGAGCAAGGGCATTGGTATTTGCGTAACCATCCCCGAGGGCGGTTACCTGTACGAGTCCTCCGTTCAGGCACCCAGCTACAGCGATAGCATCGGTAACCTGACCGTTAAGGTTTTTGTTTGGAACACCGACTTTGCTACCACCGTTGCAGCAGAGCCCATTTACGCACAGGAGTTTGTTGACTTTGCAGACAACAGCGACCTGGTTTGCGAGTTTGAAGAGGGTCAGATTCCTGCAGGCAGATACCTGATCCTGGTATGCGATCCCGTGGATGAGGGCGAAGGCGTTGGCCTTTGGATGGGTAAGACCTATAAGACCGCTAACATGCCCGAAGAGTACGTGAAGTACGACATTACCTCTTGGATTAACGGCAAAGAGAACAAGAAGTCCATTGCAAAGTTCTCTCTGACCATCACCGAGCCCGAGGCATAACACCATATTGCACAAGTAGACAGGGCACGCATGTGCCCTGTCTTATATTTTTGCCGATTTTTGCTTTTTTGTGCAAATTCTATTGCAAAACGGGAGAAAATGTGTTATAGTATTAGATGGAAAAAATTAATTGTGAAAGGTGGAACAAATCCATGACTTACAACAAGAAGAATATTGAAGACATCAACGTTTCCGGTAAGAAGTGCCTGGTTCGTTGCGACTTCAACGTACCCGTGAAGGACGGTGTGATCACCTCCGAGAAGAGAATCGTAGAAGCTCTGCCCACCATCAAGTACCTCAAGGCTCAGGGCGCTATGGTTATCCTTTGCTCTCACATGGGCAAGCCCCACAACGTGTTTGACAAGGAGCTCAAGCTGGACAAGAAGGAGATCGCTAAGATCGAAAAGCTGCCTGAGGCTGAAAGAGAAGCTGCTACCGCTGCTGCTCTGGAAAAGGCAAAGGGCGACGTTAAGAAGTTCTCCCTCCAGGTTGTTGCTGACAAGCTCAACGAGCTGCTCGGCGGCGGTGTAGTTTTCGCAGAAGACACCGTTGGTCCCGATGCACAGGCTAAGGTTGCTGCTATGAAGCCCGGCGACATCGTTCTGCTGCAGAACACCCGTTTCACCAAGAAGGAAGAGAAGAACGATCCCGAATTCGCAAAGCAGCTTGCAAGCTTTGCTGAGATCTTTGTAAACGATGCATTCGGTACCGCTCACCGTGCACACGCTTCTACTGCAGGCGTAGCACAGCACGCAGGTCTGCCCGCAGTTTGCGGCTACCTGATCCAGAAGGAAATTTCCGTTATGGGTAAGGCTCTGGCTAACCCCGAGCGTCCCTTCGTTGCAATCCTGGGCGGCGCTAAGGTTTCCGATAAGCTCAACGTTATCAACAACCTTCTGACCAAGGTTGACACCCTGATCATCGGCGGCGGTATGGCTTACACCTTCCAGGCTGCTAAGGGCTATGGCGTTGGTAAGTCTCTTTTGGACGAGAGCAAGATCGACTACTGCCGCGACATGATGGCTAAGGCTGAGGCAAACGGCGTTAAGCTGCTCCTGCCCATCGACGTAACCACCATCGCAGAGTTCCCCAACCCCATCGACGCTCCCGTTGACGTTGAGATCTACGACGCTGACAAGATTCCCGCCCAGAGAGAAGGCGTTGATATCGGTCCCAAGACCATGGAACTGTACGCAGAGGCTGTAAAGAACGCAAAGACCGTTGTTTGGAATGGTCCTATGGGCGTATTTGAGAACCCCACCCTTGCAAAGGGTACCATTGCAGTAGCAGAGGCTCTGGCAGCTTCCGAGGCTACCACCATCGTTGGCGGCGGCGACAGCGCAGCAGCTTGCGAGCAGCTCGGCTATGCAGATAAGATCACCCACATTTCCACCGGCGGCGGTGCATCCCTTGAGTTCCTTGAGGGTCTGGAGCTGCCCGGCATTGCTTGCCTTGCTGACAAGGAATAATTTTCGGAGGACATTTGAAAATGGCTAACAGAAGAACCGTAATTGCGGGCAACTGGAAGATGAACTTCACTCCCGCACAGGCAACTGCTTTTATTGAAGAGATCAAGCCCATGGTGGCAGGTAAGGACAACTGCGATATCATTTTCTGCGCTCCTTACGTAACCATCGACGCAGCACAGAAGGCTGCTGCAGGCTCTAACATCAAGATCGGTGCTGAGAACGTACACTTTGCAAAGAGCGGCGCTTACACCGGTGAGGTTTCCGCTGAGATGCTGACCGCTATCGGCGTTGAGTACGTTATCATCGGCCACTCCGAGAGAAGACAGTACTTCGGCGAGACCGACGCTACCGTTAACGCTCGTACCAAGGCAGCTCTTGAGGCTGGCATGAAGGTTATCCTTTGCCTTGGCGAAGTCAAGGAGGAAAGACTCTCCGGTATCACCCGTGAGGTTGTTTCCATGCAGACCAAGCTGGATCTGGCAGGCGTAACTGCTGAGCAGATGGCTAACGTCATCATCGCTTACGAGCCCGTTTGGGCAATCGGTACGGGTCTTACCGCTACCCCCGAGCAGGCTGACGAGACCTGCGGACAGATCCGCGAGGTGCTCGCTGAGATCTACGGCGAAGAGATTGCACAGGCTACCACCATTCAGTACGGTGGCTCCATGAACGAAAAGAACGCTGCAGAGCTGCTCGCTAAGGAGCACGTTGACGGCGGTCTGATCGGCGGCGCATCCCTGGTTGCTGCTAAGTTCACCGCTATTGTGGACGCAGCTCAGTAATTAAGAACACCGAACTCATTAGCGAAAGCCTCATAACGAAGTTTTAGAAAAAAGCACTTATGATAACGAAAAATCGTTTGTCATAAGTGCTTTTGCGTTGTTTTGGGAAAGGTTATTCCCGATCGTAATGAATTGACGCCTTGCGCCATGAATTGAAGCCTTTCGGCTTCATGATTTGAAAACTGCGTGTTCATGAATTGAATTGCCCTGTTTTTAATGCCGCAGGCAATTCATGCGCTGCAGGCGCAAATCACGGCGCAAGCCAATTCATGCCCATAAGGGCAATTCATTATGGGCACGCATCGACAACGCCGGAAAAACCTTCGTTA
>JAZOVZ010000011.1:0-1851 GCA_045658965.1 Eubacteriales bacterium | reverse complement strand
GCGCATGGTGCGTCTGATCTCCTTGGGGATTACGACCCTGCCAAGGTCGTCAATTCTTCTCACAATACCGGTTGCTTTCATATATATAAACCTTTCCATACATCAAAATTTCACTGATTTGGTGATTTCCAAAGATATTATAAGAAGAATTCACGAATTTTATCCAAATCCGCGTATGGATTTTTTTGACAAAGAAAAGGCGGCAAGCAAAATGCTTGCCGCCAAGACTAAAATCTTATCTTTGTCCCTTATCGTAAGGAATACCCTCTGCCTTGGGTGCGCGCGACTTCTTGGAGGTGAATGCCAGAACGATCAGCACGACCACGTAAGGAATCATATAGTAGAAATAGGACGGCAGTCCCAGATCTGCCAGCAGCTTGACGCCGTCACCGTTGAGGTCCAGCTGCGAATAGGTTGCACCAATGCACTTGAGCAAGCCAAACAAAAGCGAGCCAAGCGCAATGCCCCACGGCTTCCAGTTACCGAAGATCATGATGGCAAGCGCCAAAAAGCCCATGCCCGCAACCGTACCCTCGGCAGTGCCGCTGGCGGTGGTGGCAATATAGATATAGCCGCCCATGCCCGCCAAAGCACCCGAAATGGTGGTGCCCAGGTATCTCATACCCTTGACGTTGATGCCCACGCTGTCCGCTGCCTGCGGATGCTCACCGCACGCGCGCAGACGCAAGCCGTACTTGGTCTTGTAAAGCAGAATGGAGAGCACCACGAACAGCGCAATGACGATATACGTGGAGATGAACATCTTATCAAGGAAGGGCTTGAGCACACCGTTCATCTCGGGATTGGAAATGATAAAGCCGAGTGCTTTGGGCATCGAAAGTCTGTCCTGCATGGACACGATCTTGACGATCAGCAGCGTAATGGCAGGTGCGAGCATATTCAGCGCCGTACCGCCAATGGTCTGATCCGCCTTGAGATTGATGGCAGAGAAGGACAAAAGCAGCGAGAATGCAGCACCCGAGAGAGCCGCGACCAGCATCGCAATGATATAAATCACTTGCGTATTTCCAAACATATCGCCCTCTTGCATGATCTTGACCGCAACCGCGCCCGTAGGCGTTGCATCACCCCTTTCATTATTGACAAGGCGGAGGAATAAGATGCAAATTACATCGTCATTCCCATGCCTTGATCCTCACCGTCGTCAACGTCATCGGTAGGCGTCTGCTTTTGTTTCGTCAACTCAACCACAGCTCCTATACCGAAACCTACGACTGCACCGACAGCCTCACCTGCGTGTCTTGCTTCTCGCTCACGCTTTTCTTCTTCGGATTCCTCACCGTCACCGTCCTCGATGATATTGCCTACATTTGCAATCCCACGTGTACCCATAAGAGCAGCACTAACAGCATCGGTACTGCTGTGAGAGCGAGTCGGAGCCACCACAGTGCCTCGTCCCGACGAATTCTTCTGTCGATAACTTCTGAAGCTCTCTCGCTCGCTTTCCCAACCTGTTCGGTAGCTTCCTTCGTTATCTTGTGCAGAGCCTTCTCCGTTGCCTCTTTCTGCGCCTCTGCCGCCTTCTTCATCACCGTGGCGTAACTCTCCGCTGATGCCTTCAAATCCGCTTTCTGTGCCGACAGTTCCGCTGACAGAGCCGCCATTTGATGCACCGTTTCCGTTAGCCGCATCCATTCCTCTGCGCTGATCTGAACCATCGGAATCTCCTGTTCCACCATCTGTTCCGATGCTGTTTCTTCCATCGCTTCTTGCAGTGCCGGAGGAATATTCCGCGCCTTGAGCTTGTCCATATAACTCTGTCCTGATCCTGAATTCATGTTCCATATTCTCCTTTAGATATTTTTCATCGTTTAGTTTTATATCACGGAC
>JAZOVZ010000010.1:0-29718 GCA_045658965.1 Eubacteriales bacterium | reverse complement strand
GCAAAAAGCGACGCAAAAACTCTCAAAATGGGTTGTTTGTGTGGTGGCGGTCGAGCAAGACGTGAAACACCCCTGCCGCGTGCGGCAGGGGTGTTAAGCTATTTAACGGTAATATACGTAAAATACGATAATGGTTCTCTCCACGCCGCCGTGCTCCAGGTCGGGGGCGGTGATGACTACACCGTCCTTGCTAAGCAGCTCCCAAGCCTGCATGTCGTCGATCTTGCAACGGAAGATGACGTCTGCGCTGGCAAATACCAAAAGCTCGTCGTCGCGGATGTTGAGCCCACCGTTTCGTCCGATCACTTCGTCAACACCGTTGCGCTTTTCGGTTACGTAACGGATATGGTGACCGCACATCTGCTCCGCCATCTCGCGGCGGAAACGCTTGGAATCGGGTTTCTTGGGCTTGAAGATCCTCTTGAAAAGTCCCATATCTTACTCAGCCAGCTCCTTGTACTGCGCAATGGTGGCAGCAAAGTCGTTGATTGCGTTCTTGACGACCTGAGGATCGCGCATGTCAATGCCTGCAACCAAAAGGCTGTCCAGAGGAGACTTGGAGCCGCCGCACTTGAGGAAGTCAATGTACTTGCCGATGTATTCCTCACCCTCGGTCTCAATGCGGTGCACGATGGTGGATGCAGCCGAGATGCAGGTTGCGTACTTGTAAACGTAGAAGTTGGTGTAGAAGTGAGGAATTCTCATCCACTCGTTTGCGATCTCCTTGTCGCAGACAACGTCGGGACCAAAGTACTTGCAAACGATATCGTAGTAGGTCTTGCAAAGCACGTCCTTGGTCAGCGTTGCGCCGCCCTCGACCATTGCGTGTGCGGTCTTTTCAAACTCTGCAAACATGGTCTGTCTGTACAAGGTACCCTTGTAGGTCTCCATGATCTGATTCAGGATCGCCAGCTTTTCTTGCTTGCTGTCGCTCTCGCGCAGCTTGCGGTGGCAGAACAAGAGCTCATTGACGGTGGATGCAACCTCTGCTACGAAAATGGTGTAGCTGGAGTTCTGGGGTGCGTTGTACTGACGGGAGAAGTAGGAGTGCATGGAGTGACCGGATTCGTGTGCAAAGGTGGAAACGTTATCCAGCGTGCCCACAAAGTTGAGCAGCATATAAGGCTGAGTGTCGTAGCAGCCCGAGCTGTAAGCACCGCCGCGCTTGCCGCGAGAGGGGTAAACGTCAACCCAGTTCTGCTCCTTGATGCCCTTTTCCAGGGTGTCGTGATATTCCGCACCGAAGATCTCAACCGTCTTGAGCACCTCTTCGGTTGCTTCTTCAAAGGAGTATTCCTTTTCGCACTCTGCGATCAGAGGCGTATAGATATCGTAAAGATGCAGCTTGGAAAGACCCAGCGACTTCTTCTTGATTGCATAGTAATCAAACAGCACGTTCAGATTTTCGCTGACCGTGTTGATCAGATTGTTGTAGATCTCGGGCGTGACCTCGTCACGGAAAACGGATGCGGTCAGGCTGTCCGCGTAGCCGCGCACGCGTGCTGCGGTGGTTCTTTCCTTGACGTATGCGTTGTACAGCGTTGCAAAGGTGTTGCCAAACTGGGTGTAGGTCTTGTAAAGCGTGGTAAATGCTGCGCGGCGTACGCGGCGATCGGAGGACATCAGCTTGGAAACGTAGGTTGCATCGTTGAGCTGTACCATCTTGCCGTTCTCGTCCTTGATCTTACCGAACTGCAGGTCTGCGTTGGCAAAAATGGAGCGCACGTTTGCAGCGGCACCCATGCCTGCGGAAATGTCAGCCATCAGCTTTTCGCACTCGTCGGAAAGGGTGTGGGGCTTTTCGCGCTGTGCAAGCCAGATGTCGCGCTCAAACTCGCGCAGAGCGGGGCATTCCTCCATCCAAGCCGCTACCTTTGCCTCGTCCAGACGGATCAGCGCAGGGGTGACGAAGAATGCGGCAACGCTCAGCTTGTTGAACAGGTTGCGCATCTTGCCCATGAGTGCAAGGTAATGGTTATCGGTGGTGTCGGCATCCGAGGAGAGGTGTGCGTACATATAAAGCTTTTCTACAACGCGCATCATAGCGGTCATATCCTCGAACATGGAAAGCAGACCCTGTGCGCTCTCACTCATGGTGGAGGCGTGTGCAGGGAACGCTGCGATCATATCGGCAGCCTTTTGATAGTCCGCGTCAAAATCCTGCTCGGTCTTGTAGATGTTGGTCATATCCCACTTGTATTTTGCGGGAATTTCTGCTCTTACGTTTGTCATTGGTTTTATCTCCTTGTAAAAAATTATTCAACGGATTTGAGTGATTCCGCCATATCGATGCGGTCAATGCGCGGACGCAGGGCAAGTCCCACCAGCATGGCAAACAGCACGGTCAAGATGAAGGAATAGACAAAGCTTTGCCAATTGATGACTCTGGGGAAGGAAATGGAGTCCAGCACGATCTGCGACATGACGTAGCGGTGCAAAAGCACGCCTGCGGGCATACCCAGCAGCGCGCCTATGACCGAGAGCACGTAGTTTTCGGTCATGACGTATCTGCGGGTCTCACCTCGGTAAAGCCCGATGACGCGCAGCGTTGCGATCTCGCGCGTGCGTTCGGTGATGTTGATATTGGTCAGATTGAACAGTACGATATAGGCAAGTGCGCCTGCGCAGATAATGACTACGATGACAACGTAATTCATGCTCTGCATCATATTCTCCAGCATGCTTTGCGTGTCAGCACCCGATTCAAGATAGGCTACTGCCTCGTCCCCGCGCAAAGCGGCTGCCGTGCGGTCGATCTCCGCACCTTGGGGAGCAAAGAGCAGCGCGGTCTTGATCTCGGGCAGCTTGCCCGTTGCGCTCTCATAGGTCGCGGTGGACAGATACGCTACGTTGCTCATGTAGTTGTCCACGATACCGCTCACGGTTGCTTCGACGTTGCCGTCCTCGGTGTGCAGCGTGAGCGTGTCGCCCACACGCACCTTCAGGTTGTCTGCAAGGCGAGTATTGATGACCACCTCTCCCTGTGCGGGGAATGCAACGGTTTTTTCGTTCAGCGTCAGCGCGATATAGCCCTCAAGGCTGTCGCAAACGTGCAGGGTTGCCGTGTGGCTGCCGTGCTCGCCCTCAACGCTTTGCTCGGATTGGTGCATGGTCATCATGCTGCCGATCTTGTCTGTGTTGCGCTCGGTAAATGCGGCAATCGCATCGGCATCGAGCGGATCCTTAAAGGTGATCTCGTAATCGTAAAGCGAAATGTTCTCAAATTGGTAATCTGCCAGCGGCTTGATGGAATCGGCAAGACCGTATCCCGCAACCAGCAGCGCGGTGCTGCCGCCAATGCCCAGTATCATGACCAGAAGACGCTTTTTATATCTCCAGATGTTGCGCAGGGCAACCTTGGAAAGGAACGGAAGCGGCTTCCAAAGCAGGGTGATGCGCTCAAAGAACACGCGCTTTCCGGAAACCCCGACGCGCGGACGCATGAGCTGCGCGGGCATTTGCTTTGCCGCGCCCAGCACACATACCGCTGCCGTGCCCATGCAGCAGGCAAGTGCAACGGTGACGCACGCTGCCAGCAGTACGGGGTTGAATACGTATTGCAGGGAATCTGTAAAGTCGTACATCAGCATGTACGCCAGCCACAGCACGCGCGGCAGGGCGAAGGTGCCGATGAAAAAGCCGAGCACGGAGCCGATCAGCGAGGCAGAGCCTGCGTAGATCAGATATTTTGCCATGAGCTCGCGCTTGCCGTAGCCAAGGGCTTTGAGCGTGCCAAGCGAGGTGCGCTCGTCCTCAACCATACGGGTCATGACGGTGGAGCAGACCAGTGCAGCTACCAGCACGAAGAATACGGGGAAGACCACGACCACACCCGAGATAATGGTGGAGTCGGCTTCCATGCTGGCGTATCCGACGTTTTCGTCACGCGTCAGTACGAACGATTTGGGGGAGGTCAATGCATCCATGTCGTCGGGCAGCTTGAGCTGATCCAGCGCGTCCTCCAATGCTTTTTCCGCCTTGTCAAATTCACGATCTGCCTTGATGCGCTCGGATGCCAGCTTCTTTTCGCCAATGGTCAGATCGGTCTCGGCATCGGTGATCTCCAGCTTTTTCATGGTGATCAAGCCTCTGGAGGCAAGGTCGAGATTGTCAAATGCCTTTTGTGCGGTATCGCGAATATCCTGCGCCTTGGTGCGCAGATCGTGGTATTCGCTCATGGTAGCAAGCAGCAGCGCGTATTCGTTTACAATATCCTGCTGCTTTTGCTCAACGCGCACAAGCAGCGCGGGGTACTCCTCGTTGTCGGGCTGCTCTTTGATCAGCTTTTTTAGGTTGACGCGTGCCTGTTCCAACTGCTTGAGTGCATCGGTGACTTCCAGATATTTGTCGTAATCCACGGTGTTGGCAAGCGCGTCGGCTTGCGCCAGCAGCTTGTCGGACTCGGCAATGGCGGCGTCCAGCTCCGCCTGTGCCTTGGGGATCGCGATCTCCAGCTTTCTTTCCATTTCGGCAAGCTCCTCTTTGCCTGCCTCGAGCTGCTTGCGGCCGTCCTCGAGCTGCTTCAGGGCGTCTGCAAATTGCTTATCTGCATCCTTGCGTGCCTTTGCAAGATCGATCTTGCCTTGCTCGTAAGCGGCAACGCCCTTGGCGATCTCGGCGTGCGCCTGCTCGATCAAAATAATGCCGCGCGCATGTGCCAGCTCGTCCAGCTTGTCCGTTACGCTTTGCTTGAGCGATTGGATCGCGTCGCGGTAGTCGTCGGAGTAAATATATGCATCGGTATCTGCTCTGAGATGTACCGAGGTGAAGTATTCTGCGGAAAATCCGTCGCGCGGAATATAGCAGAAGGACGTAACCGATCCGCCGCCCAGCGAGGTGCTGCCACGCTGGTAATTGATGAATTCCACGGAGTTGGCAATGCCCACGATGGTGTATTCGGTGTGCGCAAAGGTGTCTGCGTCTGCATCCTTGAGCGTGATCTTTTTGCCGATATCGTCCTCGGTATAGCGATTGCTGTCAGCAAGGCATTGGTCGCTGCTTTGCGGCATGCTGCCCGCGACCAATTCGGGCAGAGCGATCTTTTCCGGAATGCTCATAAAGTGCAGGATCTGCTCGCTGTCTGTGTTGCCTTGACACATGGCGTCGGCAGCGATCACACCCTCCGCGTGCTTGATGCCATCCAGCCCTGCAAGCTGCGCAACGTCTTCCTCGTAAAGTCCCAACGTGGTCGATACCGAGAAGTCGTACAGATTATATTCGACTATATAGCTGTTTGCGGTATTCAGCATGGCGTCCTCGATCACAAAGAGCCCCGCGTAAAAGCCTACGCCCAATGCCACGATGGCAAGGATGGCGAGGTATCTGCCGGGGTGCGCTTTGATCTCGCGCCACGCCGCTCTCCCAAAGGGATGTTTCATATGACCTCCAAAACGAAAAACGTAAGATGATGAATTTTACCACTCGATCTGCTCGATCGGGGTGGGGGTAGAGTTGCATTCACAACTCTTGACCTTGCCGTTTTTGACGCGAATGACGCGGTCAGCCATGGGGCAGAGTGCCTGGTTGTGCGTGATGATCACGACCGTGGTGCCTCTCTCGCGGCAGGAACGCTGCAAAAGTGAAAGGATGGTCTTGCCGGTTTCGTAGTCAAGTGCGCCCGTCGGCTCGTCGCAAAGCAGCAGCTTGGGGTTTTTCACAAG
This sequence comes from Eubacteriales bacterium, assembly GCA_045658965.1. Classification (GTDB taxonomy): domain Bacteria; phylum Bacillota; class Clostridia; order Oscillospirales; family CAG-272; genus SVQP01. The sequence continues at coordinate 24,058 of JAZOVZ010000010.1, read as the reverse complement.
TGCACGCGCAATGGAAACGCGCTGCTGCTCACCGCCCGAAAGCTGAGCGGGGAAATTTTGCATGCGGTCACCAAGTCCAACCTCGCGCAAAACCTGCTCGGGGGAAAGCGAGCCCTTTTCCAGCCTTGCAGCCATCTCAACGTTTTCAAGCGCGGTCAGGTTGCCGATCAGATTATAAAACTGGAACACAAATCCCACCTCGCGGCGGCGGTATTCGGAAAGCTGTCTGACCGTAAATGCGTCCACGTTCTTGCCGTCAAAGCGTACGCTGCCGCCACTCAGCGTATCCATGCCGCCCAGAATGTTGAGCAGCGTGGTCTTGCCGGCACCGCTTTCGCCGACGATGACGCAGATCTCGCCCTTTTCGATCTGGAAGGACGCCTCGCGCAAGGCAGCGATCTCGACCTGCCCCGTGCGGTATATTTTACTGACCTTGTCAAATTCAATAAATGCCATACTTACCTCAATTTGCAAATACTTTGCATAATACTATTATATCATTATACATTATATAACAACTCGTCCCATTTGTAAAGGGCTATGCACCAATATTCATCCAACATTCACAAAAGTCCTAAAAATAAAGTGATTTTAGTGAAATTCTTGACAAATCTGACCAAATGAGATATAATGAAATTGTTATCGTGAAAGGAGATTTCATATGAGATTTGAATATAGCAATCCGTTTAACAGATATACGCTGACCTATTCGGCAGATGCAGCCGTGCGCGGCACGCTGACTTATTACGTGGACGATGACCTTTATTCGGAGGAATTTTTCCTTGAGGCAGGGCAGAACAAGACCTTCCGCTGTCTGATCGACGGGTATCTTGCAGGCAAGCAGGCAAAAGCTCCCGTGGACGTGCAGGTGGACTTTATCAAGGGAGGCTCCGAGATCAAGATCCATTCCCTGACTGCCGATATCATTCCCGTATATGCGGCAGAGACCTATTATATGGAAAATGATCTTTACCGTGTGGGCATTGAGCTTGCATGGGGCGGCGGTCTTTCCTGTTTTGCAGACAAAAACGCGCCCGAGGGGCTTGGCAATCTGCTTAACAATTTTGACACCGGCAGACTTGTGCAGCAGTCGTATTACGGCACAAATCAGCCTCCCTTTGTGTGCGGTGAATTCATGGGCAACAAGTGGGGGTACAATCCCGTGCAGGGCGGTGACCGCACCAACGCCAAGAGCAAGCTGGTGGACGTGGAGATCACGGACAAGAGCGTTTACATCAAGTGCCGCCCGCGCGATTGGGGACACGAGGCTTGGTATACGCCCTCTTATATGGAAAATACGTATGCCTTTGACGGTGACGTAGTGCGCGTGGACAACCGCTTTGTGGATTTCTCGGGTTGGGAGCATCCCAAGGCGGGGCAGGAGGTGCCCGCATTCTATACCATCAGCTATCTGGGCAATTTCTGGTTTTACGACAAGGAGCAGCCTTGGACGGGCGACGAGCTTTCGGTACGCCGCGATCTGATCTTCTGGCCCGAGGATTGGCCGCGCCACCGTTTCCCGCTGCCTAAGGGGGATACCGAGACTTGGTGCGCCTGGACCGACGATAACGACTGGGGCATCGGGCTTTACGTACCCGGTGTTGACATGCTGATCGGCGGCAGACACGCCTATAACGGCACCAAGGAGCCGCATGACGCTGCCTGCAATTACGTAGCTCCCCTCAAATCCATTAAGCTGCAGAGCTTTGTGCCGTTGGAGTACAGCTATCTCATCTATACGGGCAATCTTGCCGATATCCGCGCCAAGTTTACCGAAAAGAAGGATTTCTGCACCAACGATTACTTTGAAAATTACGGAAAGTGAGTCGCGGGCGTGTATAATTATTGCAAATTGAGAAAAAAGAGCCGCATCAAGCAGCATTGGACGGTGATCGAAGACGACGTCGCGCACGAGATCGAATACGCGTGCAGACCCATTTCGGGAAAAATGGCTGTGACGATCGACGGCGAGACCTTTGGGCTGTCAAGCAAATTTTTGTTCTTTGGTCTTGCACGCCGCGAGGCGTTCCGCGTGGGCGATACCCAGGCGTTATTGGTTGTCGGCAAGAACGGCAAAGCGCAGGTGCTCATCAAGGGCAAGCCGATAGAAGAGAATTAAAAAAGCGACCTGCAAAAGCAGGTTCTCATAAGGATGTTTGGATAACCCAAAATTGTAGGGACAGGCGTCCTCGACTGTCCGTGACACATAAATTTCGGCAGAGATGTTGTTTTCTCTGCCGATTTGTGTTATAATGGGATTACATCGTAGGGCGGGGGCGATGTTTGCGAAGCAAACTTGATATTGAGCGAAGCGAAATATGCTTGCATCCCGCCGTAATGAATGCCTTGAATCAAAAAAGGCGGAGGGAGTCCCCCGCCCTACAAGGGGGTATGGGCTTTGCCCTGTGCCTTTGTAATACAAAGGCGAAACTGGCGATAAAACAGAAAGATAAATAGAACTTGATAAAAACAAGGGGGACAAAAAATGAAAAGTAAACACATTTTATTATCATTAATACCTATATTAGGTTCAGTGTTTTACTCGTTTTACTTATTTCTAAAAGATATTAGCAAATTTAAGAAGTCCTCTTTGGGTATGCTTTTAGGAATGCTTACATTTATGCTCATATATGGAGGCTTCGCAATAATTTGCAATACCACAGTATTCAATCTCAATGATCATATGTGGCTTGTAGGGTTACTCTTTTATATTTCAGGCATAGCATGGAATGGAGTATTTTTTATTACGCTTAATAAGATTGTTCATAAGTAAGGGGAATTAATAAATTTCAATTTATTAAAGCAAATAAAACACCCCGACAGACCTTTAAAATCTGTCGGGGTTAATCTTTGCTTTCTGCGTATCAAATTTTCGCGCTATCGGACAGTCGAGGACGCCTGTCCCTACAAAATAGGTGTAAACTTCCTTATGAGAAGCACCCATTTGCAGGTCGCTTTCTATATTCCGTTACGCAAACTCGCTCATACGTGCCATGATGGCGCGGAACTGCTCGGTATCGCGGATGGGTGCCCAGATGCGGCTGCCAAATCTGCCTGCGAGAAGCTTTGCGCACTTGGTTGCGCCCTCGGGCTCCTTCTCGTACTGCACGCAGTTGATGGGCAGGGAAGTGTAGGTCGCCTGCTCGGGGCGGGTGTCGTAGGCAATGGCGTGATCTGCCATCTTTTCCGCACATGCAAGCGCTGCAGCCTTGTCGCCCTTCATGAGATAGAACATAGCAAGCTGACGGTAGGAGTTGGCAAGTCTGTCGTGGTAGTACAGCAGATCGTTCTCGCCAAAGAGCAGCAGGAACAGATCCACTGCCTTTTGCAGAATGGCGATCTTTTCATCCACGGTGTAATGGTCGCCCGAAATATCGGGTACGCAAGCAATGTTGTACATATGCCACCACATGTTGTCTGCAAACAAAATCAAGTTCTGCTGCGCCTGGTTGAACGCAACGTCACCGGTCAGCACGGTCGCCTTGACGATCTCCTTGGAGAAGCTCATGCTGTGCAGCTTGTTGGCAATGTCCTGCGCGCGCTCGTCGTCGCCCAGCTGGTGCGAGTAGATGTCGCAAAGCGTCTTTTTGGTGCGGTCGCGCAAGAGGTCGTCGGTGCAGTCCTCTAAGATATGTACGCACAGGGAAACCGCCTCCTGCATGTCCGCGCGGCGGGGCTTGCCGTCTGCGTTGATGGCGGAAAGGGTGGATGCCAGCTCCAGCTGCAGCTCAAAGGAGGAGGGGATCTCGGCAACTGCCTCGCGCAGAAGTGCCAACGCTTCGGCAAGCTCGTCGCGGTCGTACAGTGCTTCTACCTTTTGCACGTATTCGGCTACCTTCTGCTCCTTTTGCAAGGAGTCGTAGCACATCAGCTCGTCCATGCTGACACCGAAAAAGTCGGCAATGGCGGGCAGGGATTCAATGTCGGGGTAGCAGGTCTCGCTTTCCCAGCGGGAAACTGCCTGCGGGGTCACACCAAGGTGCGCTGCCAGCTTATCCTGCGTGACGTCGTTCTTTTTTCTGAGCAATTTGATCTTTTTTCCAACTTTAATTTCCATTATTAACTCCCGATTGGTATAAATTCTTTCTGATACCATATATTATACTACGATTCGACACCAAAGTCAATAACAAATTGACGTTTCTCAATGATTTGTTACAAAAAATTCCGCAAAGAAATTTGTAAATTTTCAAAAATACTCTTTACATATGAATTATAAGATGTTATAATAATTTTAGGTATATAATAAACTTTTTGTACAAATTCACGCATTTCCCCCAAATACAAAAAACGGAGGATGTTATGGGTAACGTCAATAAGGACGAAAAGCTGACCTATTTGTTTAAGGGCATACTGACTTTGGAGACTGTGGAAGACTGCTACGATTTCTTTGCCGATCTTTGCACACCTGCCGAGTTACAGGAGATGTCCAGACGTATGCAGGCAGCTAAAATGCTGCGCGACGGACATATCTATAACGAAATTGCGGCTACCACCGGATTGAGCACTGCGACCATCAGCCGTGTCAACCGCTGCTTAAAGTACAGCAGCGAAGGATACCTCAAGGTGCTCGACGACATTGAAAAGAGAGAAAAACGGAGAAATTTATATGACGGCGTATGACGGCTACGGCGCGATTGCGCGCGTATACGACAAACTCAACGCAGAGCTGGATTATAGCGCGTGGGCGGATTTTTTTGAGGTCTGTTTCGACAGATATCTGCCCGCGCGCCCCGTTTTGCTGTTGGACCTTGCCTGCGGCACGGGCAGGATGACCTTGGAGCTTGCGCGTCGAGGCTACGATATGATCGGCGCGGACGGCAGCGAGGACATGCTGTGTGAGGCAATGCTGGCAAGCGATCTGGACGAGGAGCTGGAAAAGAGGCCCTTGTTTATCCTGCAGGATATGCGTGCCTTTGAGCTGTACGGCACGGTGGGGGCTGTGACCTGCTGTCTGGACAGCCTGAACTATATGACGGGTGACGGAGATCTGGACGCGTGCTTTGCCTGCGTGCACAATTACCTTGACCCCGACGGGCTGTTTTTGTTCGACATGAATACCCCTTACCGTTTTCGCGAGGTGTACGGCGACCGCGCCTATATTCTGGAAGACGAGCTCGAGGACGAGGACGGCAATAAAAAAGAGATCTACTGTGGCTGGCAGAATGCGTACGACCCCGAGACACGGTTGTGCCGTTTCTATCTGTCTTTGTTCGAGCAGAACGCAGACGGCAGCTTTGCAAGAGCCGACGAGGTGCAGACCGAGCGCTGCTACGAGCTTTGCGAGATCAAGGACGCACTTTGCCGCGCGGGATTTGAATTTTTGGGTGTGTGGGCGGATTTTGATTTTACAGCCCCTACGGAAAATACGGAGCGGTGGTATTTCGCCGCAAGAGCAAAGAAAAACACATAAGGAGAACAACCAATGGCATCAAGCATTTTGCGCGCTATGACCCGTGACGGAAGCGCGCGTATTCACGTAATCAACTCTAAAGAGATCGTCAATACCATGATCTCTTATCATCATACCACGCCGCTTGCAACCGCAACCTTGGGGCGACTGATGACCGTGACCTCGATCATCGGCTGCATGATGGGCGAGAAAGAGGATTCGGTCACCGTCATGCTGGGCGGCGACGGACCTGCGGGCAGAGTGCTGGCAGTCAGCGATTACTACGGCAACGTGCGCGGCAATATTCAGAATCCGAACGTCGATCTGCCGCTCAAGGCAAACGGCAAGCTGGACGTGGGCGGTGCGGTCGGTCAGGGACTTCTGACCATGATCAAGGATATGGGCGGCGAGCTGCCTACCAACGGCTCCTGCGAGCTGGTCAGCGGTGAGATCGCCGAGGACGTGGCAACCTACTTTGCGCAGAGCGAGCAAATTCCCACCGTGTGCGCGTTGGGCGTATTGGTGGATACCGACTGGTCCTGCCGCGCAGCGGGCGGTGTGCTGATCCAGCTGCTGCCTTTTGCAGATAATGCGACGGTCGAGGCTTTGGAAAAGAATATCAGTGCGCTGTCAAACGTGTCCTCGCTGTTTGACCGCGGTATGAGTAACTTGGAAATTGCGGACATTGCGCTCTCGGGAATCGAATACGACGTGTTCGACGAGCTGGAGGTGGAGTATAAGTGCAACTGCTCCCGCGAACGCGTAGAGAAAGCGCTGATCACGCTGGGACGACCCGAAATGGAGAAGCTGCTTGCCGAGCAGGCTGCAGAGGGCAAGGGAGAGCAGCTTGAGGTGTGCTGCCGCTTCTGCGATAAGAAATACTACTTTGGCAAGGCTGACGCGGAAAGCATGTTTGGATAAAAAACACAAAAAAGGGCGGGAAAAACCGCCCTTTTTTGACTTAAACGGATAATGTAAAAAAAATCAAAAAAATTTGAAAAAAAGTATTGACAAAACGAAAGTGCCGTGCTATAATGTACAAGTCGTCGCGAGAACGACAGTCAAATGGGAGCATAGCTCAGTTGGGAGAGCATCTGCCTTACAAGCAGAGGGTCATAGGTTCGAGCCCTATTGTTCCCACCATTTGGCCCGGTAGCTCAGTTGGTTAGAGCGCTAGCCTGTCACGCTAGAGGTCGTGGGTTCGAGCCCCATCCGGGTCGCCAATTAAATAAGCCTCTGTAGCTCAGTTGGTAGAGCAGGGGACTGAAAATCCCCGTGTCGTTGGTTCGATTCCGACCGGAGGCACCACATGCGGATTTAGCTCATTTGGTAGAGCGCCACCTTGCCAAGGTGGAGGTGGCGGGTTCGAGCCCCGTAATCCGCTCCAAACAAAAAGATAGACCCCGATGCGATTGCATCGGGGTCTATCTTTTTGTTTGCAACGTATCTCGGCTCGAACCCCGCATGCGCGTCGCTCTGCGACGCTCATGCAAGGTTTGCGCCGGATACGTAATGATATAGGGTGAGTATTGGCGCAAACATGGGTTCTGAGCCCCGCCTAAGGCTTTGAACTAATTTGATAACGTATTGTTTTACTTTGCCTAAAATCTATTAACCTTTTTGTACAAAGAACATTTTTCGATGCAATCGCATCGGGGTTTATCTTTTTGTTTGCAACGTATCTCGGCTCGAACCCCGCCTTGTGTCGCTTTCGCGACACAAGGCAAGGCTTGCGCCGAATACGTTGAGAATTAGGGTGAGTTTAGGCGCAAACATGGGTTCTGAGCCCCGCCTAAGCCTTTGAACTGATACTTGTTGGCTGCGGGAGCAAGCCCCCGCCCTACGGCAATGACGATTTGTGACTCGCTTGCAATGTTCAGAGCCCTGCCTCAGCCTATGAACTGATTTATTAGTTCAATCCTCCTTCATACCAATCCTGCTCAAATTGCAGCCCCTGGCACTTCTTGAGATCCTCCACAGCCTCGCTTCTGCCGTTTCTGATCGCCATTTTGAGCCACCAGATCGCATTTTCATTGTCTTGCTTGACGCCTTTGCCGTCGCGGTAAAGCACGCCCACGGAATGCTGCGCGTATTTATCGCCCTGTTTTGCAGCCTTCTCGTACCAGTAAAACGCCTGCTCGTAGCTTTGCTCCACGCCCTTGCCGTTTTCATAATAATATCCAAGATTATTCTGTGCACGCGCATGCCCCTGCTCGGCAGCCTTACGCGTCCAATACGCGGCTTTTTCCAAGTCCTGCTCCACGCCGATGCCATTGGAATAGCAATGCCCCAAATTCGTCTGCCCATAAGCATTCCCCTGCTCGGCAGACTTGGTGTACCACAGCACCGCCTGCTCGGGATCCTTCTCCACGCCTTCACCGTAAACAAAGCAATATGCGTATCTCCACTGCGCATCTGCATCTCCCTTTTGAGCTTTTATGCGGTGATGCTCTGCCACTTTTTGGAGCCAGAACAGAGATTTTTGTTCGTCCCGCTTGACGCCCTTTCCCTCCGCATATAAAAGTCCCAGCTTCTTCTGCGCATGAAAATATCCCTTATTTGCCGCCTTCATATAGTATAAAACAGCCTTGGACATATCCTTTCTGTCGGTTTGGGTAGTCTCATAATAGCGTCCAAGATTATGTGCTGCCTTAGCACTGCCCAAAGCCGCGCGCGCATGCGCCCAGCCGAAACGAACGTACCATGATAATTCTTCCGTAAAACTCATCTTGCCCCTCCTTGCAATCGTGCCATTTCATCTTTATAGATGCAGAAAAATGCGAAAAGTGTACAGATGTGAGAGATTTTCTAAAATAATTTTATCATAAATATGATACGTTGTCAAGGAAATCCGTTTATTGGTAAGGGCAGGCGTCCCGGACAACCCCAAAGTACAAGGCTTGGGCGGGGCTCAGAACATTTTGCCGTAGGGCGGGGGCTTGCTCCCGCAGTCTACAAGCATCAGCCTTTGAACTGATTGCAGATTGTTTGAGGTATAATGAGTTCAAAAAATATCAAAAAAAATTTGCAAAAAGGGCTTGACAAGAAAAAAGTGCTGTGCTATAATAATCCGGCTGAGAGATACGGCCCGGTAGCTCAGTTGGTTAGAGCGCTAGCCTGTCACGCTAGAGGTCGTGGGTTCGAGCCCCATCCGGGTCGCCAACTTTTCTTTCAGTTCAATATGCGGATTTAGCTCATTTGGTAGAGCGCCACCTTGCCAAGGTGGAGGTGGCGGGTTCGAGCCCCGTAATCCGCTCCAGAAAACAAAATGCCGATGCAATAGCATCGGCGTGTTTTGTTTTCTATCGTAGATTACGGGATTGCTCTCATCCGCTTTGAGGTGACACGCGCCCCGATGGGTTTGGACAAGTAGAACGTCACCTCGACATTTGGTGCGGAGCGACAAATATGGGTTCAGAGCCCCGTAATCCGCTCCAAGTAAAACAAAACACCCCGATGCCATTGCGTCGGGGATGTTTTGTTGTTGGGATACATTAGAGTTTGGCTTTCAAATTCTAATCAAGCAAATCATTTCTACAATCTTTTCGATATTTCGAAATTCCTAATGAATCTTCCGCTACCAATTTGGTTAAGTTTTGTGGGAGAAAGTGTTCTTCAGCATGATATGTATCTGATTTAATAAACTCAATACTGGTTCCTCCTGCTAATGCGTTTAGGCAAATATCTTTACCTAAAGTAGCAATACAGTCTTCTTCTATTAGGTTGATAAATTCCGTGGTTTCACCCAATTGCATTATGAATATTTCTTTTACATCGGAAGGTTGATATTTTTTATCAAATTCCGAGTTGGGCTTTGTGAAATGCTGTGTTATGCGAGTTGCGAGACATTTTTCTGTTTTTCCTACATAACAGCCTTTTATTTGTGGAAGGCACAGAAGATATATTCCTGTAAATCCTTTTACATCATTCAGATTTTCAATACGCTCAAAAGCTGACTGATCTTTAATGGAATACTTTTGAAACAGATCGGATATTCGATCATTGTAGTCACTGCAATTTTCAATAATGTGTTGTGTATATTTATGTTCCTTGAGAGGATCTGCGCATAGTCTAATAAATTTTGCGAAAGAAAATGCTTCCCATCGGATGCCTTGAATGATATATTCATCATATGTCATTCTGGAGGCTATTTTTTCCGTATACATCTCTTTGAAAGTTTTGTTTCTCCCAAGGTGTTTATTCTTACACCTTCTTATGGCACGATTCAATTCATAGATAACAGTGTAATCAAAGTCAGGGCTTTGCTCTATAGCTTTTATGGTAATGCCAAAAAAATCCAACTCATATTTTTGTGGAGTGTTTTCACTGACATGAAGCCTTTCAAATGAATATGTGTTATTACTATTGAGTGCATCCATAGCTGCGTCGAACAAAGAGTCATAAGCCGCTATAATTTGGCCTTTCTTGTCAATCTTTATTACCCTCCCAAGTGCTCCATGGGAGCCAATCAACTCTTTGTTAGCGATATCAAGTATTGCTAAGAAACTTAGACTCTGAGAATAAAATGGGCTATTGTTTTGTAGCAGATAATCAATGTACTCGTCATTGAATTCGACTCCGATACTGTTCAATTTGTCAATTGCCCATTTTACTACTTCGTACTCAGTTCCTCTGTGGATGATTTTCTTTTTTTCGATTTCTTCCATCTTATACCTTCTTGGAAATATTTAGTGTGATTGGATATGTATTAAAATTATTGATGTGGAGGTATAAATCCTTATATTCTTCTCGCAATCTTCAAAGCAATATCTGCAAGCTCTCTCTCCGCCGCATCCCTTTGATCGGCGGGGATCTTGCCACTCACGCTGGTCTCAATCGAAACGGGGCACTCGCAGCCAACCTCGGCAAGCGCGCGAGCAAAGTCCTCCCAATCGATCACACCCTCTCCCGGCAGCATGTGTCTGTCGGCGCGTCCGTCGTTGTCGTGCACGTGCAGCGCGCGCAGGTATTCCTTGCCGATCATGCGCACCGCATCGGCAGGGGAAAGCCCGAACACCGAGCAATGTCCCGTGTCAAGGCACATGCGCATATAGGGCGAGTCGATCTGTTTGATAAAGCGCAAAATCTGCTCGGGCGTGGAAAGCGACAGCGCGGTCATAGGCATGTTTTCAAAGCAAATGACGCGGTCGTGTGCCTTTGCCACGTCGCAAAGCCGCGAGAAAAATTCCAGATTCATTTCCCACAGCTTTTCGGGCTCGGGGTCCTGCCAATCGCCAAAGGGCATGATGGGGTGAATGATAAAGTTGGGGCTGCCCAAAATCTCGCAGCCAAGGATAGCGCGCGACATTTTTTCAAAACGCTCGGCTCTGTCCTCGGGGGTAAAATCCTGCGGCGGCCAACGCCAAGGACCGTGCGCCTGATAAATTTCAATGCCCGCGTTTTGCGCGTCTCTCTTAACGCCCAGCAGCGTGCGCTCAAAGCCTTGGGCATCCATAGCGAACAGCTCGTTTTCGGTGTCCACCAGGTGCTGATAATCGGTGCAATCGTAGCCGTGCTGCTTCATGCGTGCAAAGGCTGCCTCATGGCTGCCAAGGTACAGGTATGCGGTATCAACGATTCCGGTTTTCATTGTCGTCCTCCCGAAGTTTTATATTCATCTATATTATAACATAATTTGTGGATGTTGCAATAAATATTTTGACAAAAATATGCATTTTTTTGTCTTGCGGGCATAGGGAACGGGTCAGATTTTATTGACATCCCACGTAATAAATGGTATAATGATATATGATTATAATGGGATAATATTTCAACTACTATAAACCGATAAAGGAAGGTCGTTTTATGGGACAAGGCTTTAGAAAATTTTGGCGGCGCATGCTGCTTGCCGCCGTGTGGCGCAGTGCGCTGTCGGGTGCTTCTCTGGCACTGGCGGTCTTTGCAGTGCTGCTGCTTCTATATAAGCGCATGATCCTGCCGCTAACCCCCGTAGCTTCAACGGGCATTGCGCTGGGTGCGGGGCTTTTGCTGGGAATCGTACTGTTTGCCGTGCTGTTCCCCTATAAAAAGCGGCTGGCGCGCAAGCTTGATTGCGAGCTTGCTTTGCGCGAGGGCGTGCAGACCATGCTTGCTTTCCGTGAGCGACAAGACGATATGATGCAGCTGCAGCGTGAGCAAACCGATGCCAGGCTGCGTGCCATTTCCACTAAAAAGCTCAAGATCAAGCACGTATGGACCTGCGTTGCGTGCCTGGTGCTGGCGCTGGGCATGAGCGTGACGGCGTTTGCCATTCCCGCCAAGCTGCCCGAGCCGCCTCCCGCGCCCGTGGACCCGCCCTTTGAGCTAGGCGAATGGGAGACGATCGCGCTGCAGAATCTGATCGATGAGGTGCGCGATTCGACCATGACAGAGCCTGCCAAGGAGCAGACGGTTGCGTCCTTGGAAAGCTTGCTGGAGGCATTACGTACCACAAAAACAGAGGGAAGAATGAAAACGCTGGTCATCGACACGGTCGTGGCAGTGCGCGGCATCGTGGACGGCGCGGTGACGCTGCGAAGATTTTCTCCCATCATGCAGGCGGGCGGTTCGCCATATACGCGCGAATTGGAGCGTGCGATGGCAAAGCAGGATGCATCGGAGAGCAAGCAGATCCTTGACGCTATGGTTGCCGAGATCGGCAAGATCGACGATAAGCAAGCCATGATTCAAGCGGTGCACGTGTTCTCGGAGGAGCTACGAATGGTGCTGCGCAACGCGAGCGCGAGCGACGGTGATGCGCTGTATGCGGCGGTGGATACGCTGGCAGGCAAGCTTGCCGACGTTTCGGTAAAGCTGGACGCTTACACCCTGATATGGGGACGCGATAATATCGAGGACGCGCTTGAGGTCGCATACGTACAAATGACCAAGGCGCTGACGCAGCAGAGGTACGACGCCGATATGGGCGTGCACGTAGAGACAAGATTGCTTGAGATCTTCGGGCTTTCTGCAAACGATCTCCCTTGGGGGGAGAGCGGTGGCGAAGGACCGCAGACCCCGGGCGACTACGAGGATGACGACGATGACCAAACGGTTTCGGATGGCGGTCTTGGCAGCGGTGAGCTGATCGTGGGCAGCCAGGACGTAATTTACGATCCCGAGCGCGACGGTTACGTCAAATACAGCGAGGTTATTGACAGATACAACGCCATTTTCCTGGAAAGCAAGATCGACGGTCTGCTCTCCGATGATATGGCAGAGCTGATCGAGGCATATTTCACGGCGCTTTTCAGCCCGTCTGACAAAGATTGATAAAGGAAGGTACATAGAGATGCAAAACAGTATGGAAAACGTAAAGAGATTCGGTGAGCAGGCAGAGCGGATCAGAGCCGAGCTGCGCCGCGACGTGGTCGGTCAGACCGAGGTTGTGGAAAACGTCATCATTGCCATCGTAGCGGGCGGTAACGTGCTGCTTGAGGGCGTACCCGGTGTCGGTAAGACCCGTTTGGTGCGTTCGCTTGGCAGAATTTTAAGTCTGCCTTTCTCCCGTATTCAGTTTACTCCCGACCTGATGCCCTCGGACGTAACGGGTATGAACGTCATTGAAAAGGACGAGGACGGCAAGATGGTGCAGGTATTCAACAAGGGCCCCATCTTTGCAAATCTGGTGCTGGCGGATGAGATCAACCGTGCAACCCCCAAGACCCAGTCTGCAATGCTGGAGGTCATGCAGGAGCACAAGGTCACCGTGGCAAACAAGACCTATCGCCTTGAAGAGCCCTTCTTTGTGCTGGCAACCGAAAACCCCATCGAGCAGGACGGCACTTACCCTCTGCCCGAGGCGCAGATGGACAGATTTATGTTCAAGCTGCTCATGACCTTCCCGGGTAAGGATGAGCTCAAGGACATCGTCAAGATGACGCAGATCACCATGGACGAGGTGGCAGAAGCGCAGGTGGACGGCGCAACCATTCTGGAAATGCGCGCGCTGGCTGCGACCGTACCTGTCATTGACGAGGTGCTGGAATATGCGGTTGCGCTGGTTTCGGGCACGCATCCCGAGCTGGAAAAGTCCTCCGAGACGGCAAAGAAGTACATCAAGTACGGTGCGTCTCCCCGTGCGGCGCAGGCGCTGATCACCTGTGCAAAGGTGCGCGCGCTGCTGAACGGCAACTACAACGTATCCTACGAGGATATCGACGCGCTGGCTTGCCCCGTACTGCGCCACCGTATCAAGATCAACTACGCTGCCGTCAACGATAAGCTGGGCGTGGACGACGTGATCGCCATGCTGATCAAAGAGAACAAGAAGCTCAAGAAATAAGAGTATTTGAAATATGAGTAGATTTACAGTCAACGATGCGTTTTTGAGCCAGCTGGAGCTGTTGCAATCGCTGCTCAGAAACAACGTTGCGGGTATGTTCGGCGGCAACCGGAAGAGCAAGAATTTCGGTTCGTCCTGCGAGTTTGCGGACTTGCGCGATTACGTACCCGGCGACGATATTACCAAGATCGACTGGAATGCCTACGCCCGCTTTGAAAAGCTTTATACCAAGCTCTATCTCGACGAGCGACAGATGCACACGCGCATTTATATCGACGTCAGCCGCTCCATGGATTACGGCAACGGCCAAAAGGCAGAGCAGGCACTCAGGCTTGCAGCCGCCTTTGCGTATCTTTCGGTGTGCGAGATGGATAAGGTGTCCATTTACGCCATTCGGGGAAATGAGGTCGAGCCCGTGGTGTCGGGCATGGTGGGCAAGCAGTCGTATATGCGCTGCATTGGTGCGCTCAACGATCTCGAGTTTTCGGGCGACAGCGATATCAGCGGTGCGATCATGCCAAGTGCCGTGGGGTACGGTGACGGACTTTCTGTCGTGATCTCGGATTTTTTGACCGATCACGACTACGAGGACGCCATTGGCTACATGGTGGATCAAAAGCGTGACGTGCTTTGCCTGCAGGTGCTCTCGCGTGAAGAGCTCAACCCGCAGCTGCGCGGTAAAATGCACCTGTATGATTCCGAGAACGTGCAAAATACCTGGCGGCGCAACATTGACCGCGATATTGCGGCGGCGTACAAGCAGGCGTTGGCGTACGCCACGGGTCGCATTGCCGACTTTTGCCGTGCGCGCGGAGCATCCTATTTGTTGGTGGATGCGACAGCCGATATGGGAGAGATATTCTTTGGTCACCTGACCGATATGGAGGTGATCAAATGACCTTTCTGTATCCTTTAGGACTTTTGGGGCTTTTGGGCATTCCCGTACTGATCGTCATTTATATCATCAAGAGCAAGTATACCGAGCAAACGGTATCGTCCACGTATCTGTGGAAGCTCAGCGAGCGGTTTCTCAAAAAGAAAAATCCGCTTTCGCGCCTGACGGGCTTGATCAGCCTGCTCTTGCAGATCCTTTGCGTGCTGGCGATCTCCTTGACCATTGCGCACCCCGTGCTGACGGTACCGGGTGCGGCACGCGATTACTGCTTTATTCTGGACGGCTCGGGCAGTATGCAGATGGAGCATGAGGACGGCGTGAGCCGCTATGAGATCGGCAAGCAGCGCATTGCGGATATGATCGACGACGCTGCCGACGGCTCGACCTTTACCTTGATCCATGCCGCACAAAAGACTACGACCGTATTTGAAAAAACCGAGAACAAGGACGCCGCCAAGGCGTTGCTTGCAGGACTTTCCTGCAGCTATTCCGATGCAACGCTTGCGGACGCGCAAGCTCTGGCGCAGGCGTATTTCGCAGAGAACAGCGGCACGGACGTATATCTGGTGACCGACAGGGGATACCAGACGCACGACAATATCGAGCTGATCCGCCTGTGTGACGAGAGCGCGCAGAATTACGCGCTGGACGGTGTGAGCTACACGGTGCAGGGCGAGACCGTGACCGTGAGCGGCTACGTGACCTCCTATCGCTCAGACGCCACGCTGGCGCTGGAGCTGTACGCCGACGACGGACAGACTGCATTGGCGACCAATACCGTGGTGACCAAGCGCGAGAAGGCAACGCCCTTCCAGCTTTCTGCCAAGATTGCCGAGTTTACCTCCTTGCGCGTGCAGATCGCCAACGGGGACGTGCTGGCAAGTGATAACAGCGTGGTGCTGTTTGATCTGCAAAGCGACGCAGCGTACAAGATCCTGCTGGTCAGCGACCGTCCCTTCTTTATCGAGGCGGCTCTGGGAGCTGTGGGCAAGACCAATATCACGGTCAAATCGACCGAGGAATACCACAACGATCTTGGCTACGGACTTTATATTTTCGATACCTTTATGCCTGCAAGCATGCCCGGGGACGGTGCGATCTGGCTGATCAATCCCACGTCCAGCGCAGATGATCTCGGCTTTTCGGTGCAGGGTGAGATGACCTTAGCCGAGGCGGGCGTGCTGGAGCTTTCGCGCCAAAGCACCTCCATGGTGCAGGAGCTGACGCGCGATATGACGGGTGAAGAGGTGCACGTAACGGGCTATGTCAAATGCGGCATGTACCGCAAGTTTGCAACGCTGATGTCCTACCAAGGCAATCCCGTTGTGTTTGCGGGCACGACCGCGCTGGGCAACCGCCTTGCGGTCTTTGCCTTTGATCTGCATAATTCCAATATTGCCATGCGCATGGATTTCGTCATGCTTGTGCGCAATCTTGCAGAGTATTCTTTCCCCGCCGTGCTGGAGCAAAACAGCTTTATTTGCGGTGAGGAGGTACAGATCAATCTGCTTGCCAACACCGAGAGCATTCGTGTGGATGCGCCTTCGGGGCAGGTGCATTATCTGAGCTGTGAGAGTGCCGTGGCAAGCTTTGTGCCCGCAGAGGCGGGCGTATATACCGTGACCGTCACGGTGGGCGGCTCGCCCCGCACGTTTTATCTGCACGCGGGCGTTCCCGAGGCGGAGCGCAATCCCGTGGTTGCCGAAAAGCTGCTTTCCTTGCAGGGAACTGCCACCGAGGGGAGCTTTGACGGCAGATACGACGCGTTGACTTTGGTTTTCATTTTACTTGCTTTGCTGTTTGCGGCAGATTGGGTGGTGTATTGCTATGAGAAATATCAGCTTCGATAATCCGTGGCTTTTGCTGCTCGCCGTACCGCTTTTGGCAGCGGTGATCGTGCCATACTGCATAGCCATCAAAAAGGACAATAAAAATGCACACACCGTCACCTCGCTGATCCTGCATTTGCTGATCGTGGCGTTGGTGGTGCCTGCGCTTGCCGGTATGGCAAGCGTGACGGTGATGACCAAGACCGAGGTGTACGTGGTGGCGGACGTTTCTTACTCTGCAAACCGAAATCTCGATCTGATCGATACGTATATTACCGAGCTGCAGCAAAAGCTGCCCGAAAACAGTACCGTGGGTCTTGTTTGCTTCGGCAAGGATGCAGTTTGCGTCCAAAAAGCGGGAGAAGAGCCCCTGCCGAGCGTCAAGGACAGCGGAGCGGATGACAGCGCTACCGATATTGCGGGGGCGTTGGAGTATGCCGCAACGCTCTTTGGCGATGACGTGATCAAGCGCGTGGTGCTGCTGACCGACGGCAAGCAGACCAATGCGGACGGCGCAAGTGCGCTGATCTCGGCAGTCGAGCATCTGTATGCAGAAAATATCGCGCTGGACACCGTGTACGTGGATAACAACGTGGGCGAGGGCGTGACCGAGGTGCAGATCGGCGGTGTGGAGCATACGCCCGCGACCTATCTTGATCATCCCACCGCGGCAACCGTACTGGTGCAGAGCAGCGCCAAGACCGATGCCGTCGTCACGCTTTCGATGGGCGGTGCGCAGCTTGCGCAAAAGGCTGTTTCCTTGGACATAGGCTACAACCTTGTTACCTTCCATACCGACACCTCGTCGGCAGGTGAATTTGACTACGAGGTGCGCGTGGATGCGCAGGGGGACGTATCTCCGCATAATAACGCGTATTTCTTTACGCAGCGCGTGAGAGAGACCTTGCGCGTGCTGGTGATCACCTCGTTGCAGAGTGATGCGGACGCGTTAGCGCGCATTTACGGTGCAAACGCGCAGATCGATGCGTACGTGGGCGATCCGAACGTGCCCTGCACGGTCGAGCAGCTTTGCGTTTACGACCAGATCGTGCTGTCAAACGCTGACGTGCGCGAGCTGAAAAACTATACTGCTTTCGTGGAAAGCGTGGATAAGGTCGTGTCGCTGTTCGGCAAGAGTCTGATCACTCTCGGAGATACGTATATTCAGAACAAGACCGACGATACGCTTGGTGCACTTGAGGATATGCTGCCCGTGCGATTTGGCAACAACGATGCAGATCCCAAGCTGTATTGTCTGGTCCTGGACTCCTCGCGCTCCATGCAGATGGCGTCCAGACTGATCATGACCAAAAAGGCGGCGGTCAAGTTTCTGGAGCTTCTCAACCCCGAGGACTACGTCATGGTGGTCTCCTTCTCGGGTGAGGTGTATATCGAGCAGATGCCCACCGAGGCAGCCAATAAGGAGCGTGTTGCCGAGATCATCAATGGCATCGAGCCCACGCAGGGCACGGTCATCGGTGCGGCACTCAAGGCGGCGTTTGGGCAGATGCAGTCGCTTTCCTTCTCGGAAAAGCAGGTGGTGCTGATCAGCGACGGTATGTCGTATTCGGCAGAGCCGGATGACGCCGCAGATATGGCAAATCAGCTGTATCAGGCGGGTATCGTGACCACGGTCATCAATACCAGCTGCCAAGAGGGCACCGAAAATATGAAAAGAATCGCGGAATACGGACGCGGCAGATATTACTGGCTGCAGGACGAAAGAGACCTGGATGAGCTGATTTTCGGTGAAGTTGCCGATGAGATGACCGAAACCGTGATCCAAAAGCAATCTCCCGTGACCATCGAAAATGCGGGCGACGATGCCGTCAAGGGCATTTCCTATCTGCCCGACGTGTACGGTTACGTGTACGCCAAGGCAAAGGCAAGTGCCAAAGTTGTGCTGACCGTGCCGTATACCAAGGCGAGCGGAGGCACCGTGGACGCGCCGCTGTATGCGTATTGGAAATACGGCAACGGCAGAGTGGCTTGCTTTACGAGTACCGTGAGCGGAGATTGGGCAAAGGATTGGCAGGGCGAGGACGGTATGCGCATGCTTACCGCTGTAGCCGTGACGAACACGCCCACCGAACGCGTTGATTATCCTTACACGCTGTACGTATCCTACGACGGTACCAACGCACGCGTGGAAATGATCCCCGCAACGCTCAACCCGTACGCTACCGTGCAAATGCGCGTGACCGCCCCCGACGGACAGGTCATCGAGGTCAGCCCCATATTTGATTCGCAGCGTTATGCGCACGAGCTTGCGGCAAGTGCCGTGGGCAAGTACCGCATAGAGATCACGTATGCGTACGACGACCATACCTTTACCTCGGAATCGGTGTTCAATATCTCCTATTCGCCCGAGTACGATGCGTTCGTGACCTTTGATTCTGCCGAGCTGCACAATGCGGTGCGCGACAGAGGAACGGTCAGCGAGGGGAGTGTTCCCGCGCTTGAAAACGATCCCGACCGACTCGACACCTATTCCGTTTACTTCACCGTTCCGCTGCTGATCGCGGCTGCGGTGCTGTATATTGTAGACATTATCGTCCGCAAGATCACCAAAAACGATATCAAGAGCCTGCTTCGGTTCAAAAAGCGTGCGTGAAAGGAGAGTGCAGATATGAAAAAACAAATTTGTATCAGCCTTGTGCTGGCTGCACTGCTGGGACTTTGCGCGTGCGGACAGTATAACCAGGCGATCGACTCTCCGAGCGGGACCGAGACGACCGAAGCAGAGACCACCGCGCCCGAAACCGAAACCGAGCAGGAAAAAGCCCCCTATACGGTCACGCTGACGCATAACGGTAAGATCTTTACCGCGACCGACGGTCTTGTGGCACAGTGGACGGACGGCTACAGCTATCATACAGCACCTTTGCAAAACGGCAAGGCTGCCATAGAGGATCTGGACGGTGACTATCGCGTCACGCTGTCGGGTCTGCCCGAGGGGTACACCTACGATCCCAACGCCTATACTGCCACGGTGCAGGGAAGGGACGTGGAGATCGAGCTGCAGCGCGTGGAGGTGCCGCGCGGTGCGGGGGCGGACGAGTACCATTGCATTGCGCTGAAAAAGACCGGCTACTACCGTGCACAGTACGCGCGCGCAGGGCAGCAGATCTTTTTCGAGTTTATTCCCACCTCGTCCGGCACGTACGTGCTAAAATCCTTGGTGGATACTGCCGCACAGCAGTATAATCCGGTGCTGATGGTGTATATCGGCTCTTCGCAGTTCAAGCTGTTCGATCACGAGCAGGACGGCGGCGGTGCGGAGAATGGGTATACCAAGAATTTCTGTTACGAGATGCGCGTGGATGACGACGAGATCGGCTCTGTATTCACCTTTGCGATCAGACTTGACGCCAAGAGCGACGAGTTTCCGCAGACCGTGGATTTTTCCATTCAGTTGGAGTCCACTTATAACAGACAGGATACCGTATCGGTCATGCAGGTGCCTACCGATATGTATGCACTCATGTTCGGGCATATAGTGCAGCTTTGCAGCATGTCCGAGCAGCAATTCTGTGAATGCGTGGGCGTGTACGGCGCACAGGGCACGCAGACCTACGAGGCGCTCAAAGCACTCAAGTTCAGCACCGACGAGCAGCAGTTCCCGCAATCGATCCAAAATCTGTATGCCGTCATGCGCGAGAGCCGCTTTGCCGCGGTGGCAAGCTATCTGCGCGGCATCTATGATGAGTCGGGCAGATACGTTGGCGCAGAGATCTCTGCGGGCGGCAGAAACGTGTTTGACGGGGATTGCTATAAGCTCAATCCCAATACCGGTGTGTACCATGTGTACGACGAGAAAAAATATGCCGATACCGACGGCTTCGGTCCTATGCTGTATGCCGATATCACCGCACCCTGCAGGTTTCTTGACACGTCCTTCAATATGATCGAGTACAGGGGCAACAAGGCGTTGACCGTGGCGTCCGGTACGCGTAATTATAAGCAGTTTATCGAGGGCTACGATGCGCTTTTGGTTGATCCGCCCAGCCTCGATTTGGGTCCTTACTTCTGCGGGTTAAATTGCCCCTGCCGCACGCAGGGCAGATGCGAGGGCGCGTGCTTATATACCTGCCCGCATTGCCATGCGGATTGCAGACGGCTGGATCCTTTGCAGATGCGCGGGCTTGGATACGCCGACGTGACCAACCGTGACGGCAAATTCCCCGTCACTCCCGAGCTCAAGGAATTTTTACAGGAATACAGTATCTCTCAGCTTTTGTTCCGTGACGGCAACGGCTGGGTAGAGGAAAACCCGAATATCAAGGTGGACGCAATGGAGGATGACCAATGGTTATTCGCTTGCGGCTACTATACGAATGATTAACAAGGATAGGAGGCAAATATGAGAAGAATTTGCTTACTTGTTTGTGCTTGTCTTGCTTTGACGCTTGCATTCGTTGCTTGCGACAAGGGCGGCGAGCCCGATGCACATACGCATAGCTATGCGGACGCGTGGTCCTTTGACGCCGACTCGCATTGGTATGCCGCTACCTGCGAGCATACCGACGAAAAAGCCAACGTGGGCACGCACGTGGATGCCGAGAATGACGGTGTTTGCGATATCTGCGCGTACGGCAGCGACCACGAGCATAATTTTGCCGAGTCGTGGAGCAGCGATGCCGAGAACCATTGGCACGATTCCGCTTGCGGACATGACGTCAAGGATGCCCTTGGCGCGCACAAGGACGAGGACAACAACGACGCCTGTGACGTTTGCGGTCACGGCAGCGGCTGTGAGCACCCCGCCAATGCAGAAGCATGGCTGTCGGATGCCCAGGGGCACTGGCACGGTGCGACCTGCGGACACGACGTAAAATTGGATGCCCAGGCGCATAGCGACGCGGATAACGACGGTGCGTGTGACGTGTGCGCATGGGCTGATCCCGCGCATACCCATACCTATAAGACCGAGTATGTCTTTGATGCGCAAAAGCATTGGCACGAGGCGGATTGCGGTCACAGCGTCAAGGGTGACGAGCAGGCACACACCGACGGTAACAACGACGGCGCGTGTGACGTCTGCCCCTATAACGACGGCTGTACGCACGAATACAGCACGTTGTGGAGCGTGGATGGCACGCACCATTGGCACAGCGTGATCTGCACGCACACCATGGCGCAAGCCGACAGAGCAGAGCACAGCGATGCGAATGCCGATGGAAAGTGTGACGTGTGCGACTACCTTGATCACGAGCACACCTACAACAATGCCGAGTGGAAATTTGACGATGCGGGACATTGGCACGAGGCGACCTGCGGCTGCTCGATCAAGGCAGACGCGGCAGCGCATACCGACTCCAACAACGACGGCGCGTGCGATACTTGCCCGTATAACGACGGCTGTGCGCACCCCGTGGGCGACGCGTGGACGCATAACGACACCCACCATTGGCACGGCGTGATCTGCACGCATACCATCGCTCCCACCGACAAAGAGGCGCACATGGACCGCGATCTGGACGGCAATTGCGATGCTTGCGACGCGTGGGATCTTTCCCACACGCATACCTTCTCTGACAGCTTGACTGTGGATGGAGACTCGCATTATTACGCGGCAACCTGTCAGCATACGGGAGCGCGTAAGGATGAGCAGGCGCACTTTGACGAGGACTATGATGGCAAGTGTGACGTTTGCGGCGGCGCGGCATCCCTGCAGAGCGTGATCGATAAGGTCACCTCGGATGCTTCTGCGGGCAAGGTCAACAGCGGTACGGTCAATAATACCAGCATCTATCACTTTGAGGATAGCCCCGAGCCCTACGTTGCGCTTGAAACCATCACCTATGAGTTTGGTGACGGTTACCTGTACACCAACGACGGCGTTTATGACCGCTGGTTTACCTTGATGGAGGACGGCTCTGTCTTTGCAGCACGCATGATCGACGGTATGTATGAGTCCGAGTCCGGCACGGTGGAAAACATGGCGGGCTATTACTTCAACGGACATTTCATATACTACAATATCGAAGCGTACGGTGTGGAGGCGTTGCTTTACAATCTCTATGCCTTTGCACAAGAAAACGCAAGCGAGCTGCGCGGACGCTATGACGCTGCAAGCGGTGCGTACGGCTTTGAGCTTGTGTACGATAACGGTTACGGCTCTTTGTACTTCATTACGGTATGGTTCACCTCGTCAGACGACGTGATCACCGAAATGACCATTACCTCGACCGTGTACGGCGCGTTTGCCGTCAACGAGCAGGGCAAGTATTACGTGGCAGCAAACGCTGCTCCCGAGTATGAGTATGAGGTGGTCGTCACCCAAAGCACGGGGGAGAGAACCGCGGTCAATGAGCACGGCCCTGATAAGTTCTTGTTTGAGTCCTTTGACTTTGCGGATGCGTCGGGAAAGCTGTATGGCGACACCATCTATCTCGAACCCGGTCAATCGATCTATCTGTACTATGCAAACGTCCGTCCCGAGACCGCAACCGCCAAGCTGGATTACGTGGACGTTTTCACGACCGCACAGAGCAGCCAGCTCTATAGCTACACCTCCTGGAACGGAGATTACGTGTTCGTCAAGGGCGTTGCCGCAGGCACGTATACCCTGACCGTGACCTCGACCAAGGTAACAAAGACCCTTACCGTCATCGTGGGCACACCCGAGCTCAAGGGACTTGCACCGGTCATCTATTATAAGGATTTCTCGGGGCTGTTTACCTCTACCGCAGGCACGAGTTATACGCTGTACGCAGGACAAACGCTGTACTTTGGCGCAATGGCGAATCCCACGGCAGCAAACGCGGGCTTTACGGCAAGCGTCAGCGGCGGCACGTTGGGCAATGGTGCCATTACGTATGCAGGGCAGCAGATCAACGTCGACACCTTTACTGCAGGCGTGGGTACGTATACGCTTACGCTGACCTCGACCGAGAACCCTGCCATCACCACCACGCTGACCGTGCAGGTCGTGCCCGAGCCGACCGTGAGCGAGATTTTAAGCGGCTCTTATATGGCAGACATCTTTGATTATAACGTCAGCCAGACCTCTTCCAGCCATATCATGGTCACCTTTACGCCCGAGAGTGCAGGGGCAAGCAAGGGTACTGTCACGCTGAAGCGCGGTGAGCAGGCAGAGGTGCTTTCCTACGCTTATGAGAATGGAAAGATTGCTCTGACCCACGTGTCCGGTGACGAGCTGGGTTATACGCTTTCGCTCAACGAGCAGTATTCCGTAACGCTTGGCTGGAGCTACAATGACGAGCAAAGAGAGCAGATCCTGCTGGAGTATAATTACACCAATCGCGTCTTTACCGAGACTTGGGTGTCTGCTGACAACAAGGTCAACGACGACACCTATCTGTACACCTTTGTGTTTGGCGATCAGGGCTACGTTTACAACGCCGAGAACTTTACTTATCCCGATATGCTCAGCGCGGTGGATAACGTGACGGGTGAGATCACCGTGACCTTCCTTGACGACGTTTCGGGAACTGCGCTGGCGGAGATCGTCAGCATGACGTTCAATCCGAGTGCAAACACCATTACCTTGGTGCTTGCCGATCAGACCATTATCCTGACCCCTTACGCGGGCTGGTAAGAAAAACTCCCACTTCTCAATCGAGAAGTGGGAGTTTTTCAGTTTTATTCGCCTGCGGCGAGTTATATTACTACGTAGTGGTATTCGGCTTGCGCCGAGTGGTATTCGCTGCGCG
>JAZOVZ010000009.1:0-20033 GCA_045658965.1 Eubacteriales bacterium | reverse complement strand
TTTCGCCTCTGCGGAGGCGACGAGGGCTACGCGCCCTCGACCCGCGCGAGCCTTTGAAAAGGCTCGATCGAAACTTCTCAAAAGAGGTCGTCCGTATGGGGCTCTCCCCCCGAAAAATTCGCCCTTTTCCCTTGAAATCATTGACATTTTGTGTCGTTTATGATATAATAAATTAACTATTTTTTCTTAGCAAGAAAGTGTGAGGAATTACCATGATCATCACAGATATTTTAGACAACAATGCGCGACTTTACGCAGATGAGGTGGCACTGGTTGAGATCAATCCCATGTTTGAGCCGCAGAGCCGCATTACCTGGCGCGACTATGCCCTGATGCAGCCCGAACCCGGTCAGCCCTTCCGTCGCGAGATCACCTGGGAGCAGTTCTGGAAGCGCGCGAACCGCTTTGCAAACCTCCTTCTCTCCCGCGGCTGCCGTAAAGGCGACAAGGTCTCCATCCTGATGATGAACTCGATCGAGTGGCTGCCCATTTACTTCGGCATTCTCAAAGCCGGTGCGGTTGCCGTTCCGCTCAATTACCGCTACACCGCGGATGAAATTAAATATTGCCTTGACAAATCCGACAGCTCCATGGTCATTTTCGGGCCCGAATTTATCGGCAGAATGGAAGCCATCAGCGATCAGATCCCCCGCGTGCGCAACCTCTTTTACGTGGGCGAGGACTGCCCCGCATTCGCAGACAGCTACGATAAGATGATCGCATACTGCACCTCCCGTCAGCCCGATATTTCCTTGACCGAGGACGACGATGCCGCGATCTACTTCTCTTCCGGCACGACCGGCTTCCCCAAAGCCATCCTGCATGCGCACCGTTCCTTAACGCACGCCATGCTGACCGAGCACAACCACCACTCCCAGACGCACGACGACGTGTTCCTTTGCATCCCGCCCCTCTACCACACCGGTGCCAAGATGCACTGGATGGGCAGCTTCTTTGCGGGCGGCAAGGCGGTGCTGCTCAAGGGCGTTAACCCCGAGTGGATCCTCAAAGCCGCATCCGACGAGAAATGCTCCATCGTTTGGCTGCTCGTTCCGTGGGCGCAGGATATTCTGGATGCGCTGGAGCGCGGCGAGCTCAAGCTCGAGGATTACGATCTTTCCGCTTGGCGACTGATGCACATCGGTGCACAGCCCGTTCCCCCCTCGCTGATCAAGCGTTGGATGGAGGTATTCCCCGGTCATCAGTACGACACCAACTACGGTCTGAGTGAGTCCATCGGCCCCGGCTGCGTACACCTTGGCGTGGAAAACGTGGAAAAGGTTGGCGCGATCGGTAAGGCAGGCTACGGCTGGAAGACCCGCATCATCGACCCTGCAGGCAGAACGGTTGCCAGAGGCGAGGTTGGTGAGCTTTGCGTCAAGGGTCCCGGTGTCATGAACTGCTACTATGGCGACCCCGAGGCAAGTGCCGAGGTGCTGCGCGACGGCTGGCTGCTCACCGGTGACATGGCAATGGAAGACCCCGACGGCTTTATTTACCTCGTTGACCGCAAGAAGGACGTCATTATCACGGGCGGTGAAAACCTCTACCCCGTGCAGATCGAAAACCACATTCGTGCACACGCTGCCGTCAAGGACGTTGCCGTCATCGGCTTGCCGCACGAGCGTCTTGGCGAAATTGCAGCCGCCATCATTGAATGTAAGGAAGGCTGCAGCGCGACCGAGCAGGAGATCGAGCAATTCTGCGCATCCCTCCCCCGCTACAAGCGTCCGCGCAAGATCATTTTCGCCACCATCCCCAGAAACCCCACGGGCAAGATCGAAAAGCCCAAGCTGCGTGAGCAATACTGCGGCGGCAGCCTTGTAGAACAGCAGATCACTAACTGATAAGGAGCACTTACATATATGTCTAAAAAACTCATGCTCGGTAACGCAGCCGTCGCACGCGGCGCATACGAAGCAGGCGTGCGCGTGGTATCCTCGTACCCCGGCACTCCCAGCACCGAGATCACCGAAAATATCGTACAATACCCCGAGATCAACGTGGAATGGGCACCCAACGAAAAGGTGGCAGCCGAGGTTGCCATCGGTGCAGCCATTGGCGGCGGCAGAGCCATGACCTGCTGCAAGCACGTAGGTCTGAACGTCATGGCTGACCCCTTCTTTACCGCATCCTACACGGGCGTAAACGCAGGCCTTGTCATTGCCGTGGCAGACGACCCCGGCATGCACTCCTCGCAAAACGAGCAGGATTCCCGCCACTATGCAAAGGCGGCAAAGCTGCCCATGCTGGAGCCCTCGGACTCTTCCGAGTGCCTGTCCTTTACCAAGCTGGCTTACGAGCTTTCCGAGCAGTTTGACACCCCCGTGATGCTGCGTCTTTCCACCCGCATTTCCCACTCGCAAAACCCCGTAGAGCTTTCCGAGCGCGAGGAGATCCCCGTCAAGCCCTACGAGAAAGATATCCCCAAGTACGTGATGATGCCCGCAATGGCTGTCAAAAAGCACGTGGTGGTTGAGCAGCGTCAGCGCGATCTGGTCGCATACGCCGAGACCGCGCCCCTCAACGCAATCGAGGACAACGGCTCTCGCATCGGTGTCATCGTTTCCGGTACCACCCATCTGTATGCCCACGAGGCGCTGGGTAATGCGGTCAACTACTTAAAGCTGGGCATGGTCTACCCCCTGCCCGAGCAAAAGATCAAGGATTTTGCCGCTTCGGTCGACGTGCTTTGGGTCATCGAGGAGCTGGATCCCTTTATCGAGGAGCATTGCAACAACATCGGCGTCAATGTCAAGGGCAAGGAATATTTCTCCCTGCTTGGCGAATACACCCCTGCCATGATCCGCACCGCGGTGCTGGATCAGCCCAACCCCGCATTCGTATCTCTTGAAGAGACCGTTCCCAACCGTCCCCCCGTTATGTGCGCAGGCTGCCCCCACAGAGGCACCTTCTACGTGCTCAAAAAGCTGGGCTTGACCGTCTCCGGTGACATCGGCTGCTACACGCTGGGCGCGGTTGCTCCCTTGGCGTCGGTTGACACCACCATCTGCATGGGCGCATCGGTCAGTGCGGCATTCGGTATGGCAAAGGTGCAGGGCGCAGACTTTAACAAAAAGCTGGTCAGCGTGATCGGTGACTCGACCTTTATTCATTCGGGTATCACGGGTCTTATTGATATCGTATACAACAAGGGTGCCAACACCGTTATCGTGCTGGACAACTCGATCACCGGTATGACCGGTCACCAGCAGAACCCCGCTATGGGCAAGACCATTCGCGGCGAGGACACCCGTGCGGTAGATCTCATCGCACTCTGCCACGCAGTTGGTGTGGAGCGCGTGCGCGTGGCTGATCCCTTTGATCTGAAGACCTTCGAGGCTGTCGTGCGCGAGGAAGTTGCTGCCGACGAGCCCTCCGTTATCATTGCACAGCGTCCCTGCGCGCTGCTCAAGTACGTCAAGTACACGGGCTGTTGCGAGATTACCGACAAGTGCAAAAAGTGCAAGCTTTGCATGAAGCTGGGCTGCCCCGCAATCTCGGTTTGCGAGGACGGCTCGGTCAAGATCGATCCCACGCAGTGCAACGGCTGCGGACTTTGCCTGGGCGTTTGCCCGTTCGGCGCAATTGAAAAGAAGGAGGACTGACCATGAATACCGTAAATATTATGATCGTCGGCGTTGGCGGTCAGGGCACTCTGCTTGCAAGCCGCATCTTAGGCAACGCCATTCTTTCTCTCGGCTATGACGTTAAGGTCTCCGAGGTGCACGGCATGTCCCAGCGCGGCGGCAGTGTCGTCACCTACGTCAAGTACGGCGAAAAGGTCTACTCCCCCGTCATTGACAAGGGCGAGGCAGATATCATTCTCGCTTTTGAGCAGCTGGAGGCACTCCGTGCGCTGCCCTATCTCAAAATCGGCGGCAAGATGATCGCCAACACACAAAAGATCAACCCCATGCCCGTCATCACGGGTGCTGCCAAGTACCCCGAGAACATTATGGACACCCTTGCCGCTAAGGTCGACCTGACTGCACTTGACGCGCTCTCCCTTGCCAAAGAGGCAGGCAACGTCAAGGCTGTCAACGTGGTGCTCATGGGCGTGATGGCTAAAAACACCGATATTCCTTACCAAACTTGGGTCAACGCCGTACGCGAGTGCGTGCCCGCCAAATTCCTGGAGGTCAACTTGCGTGCGTTCGACGCAGGATACAACTACGCAAAGGAGGCGTAACTCCATGAAAAACAACTCCGCAAGCCCCGTCAAAAAATGGCTGATTATCGCATATATCGTACTTTCTCTGTGCGGCTTTGCGGCAATTTTGATCATTCCCGCCTCGCGCGAGGTGTTCAAAACGCTCTCAAACGATCACCCCTACCTCATGGGCTTTGCAAAATTCGCCGTTCTTGCCACCGCGGGCGAGCTGCTTGCCGTCCGTCTGGCGAAAAAAGAATGGGCTGTGCCCTCTTACGTGTGGGCGCGATTTCTGATCTGGGGCGTCATCGGCGTCTGGATCACCTACATGATGAAGATCTTTGGTGCAGGCGTTGGCGCGCTCATGCAGAGCGGCTTGCTCCCCTGCCCCGAAAACGCCCTGCTCAACACCTTTATCAAGGCGTTTATGATCAGCGCGACCATGAACCTTTCCTTCGGCCCCACCTTTATGGCGCTGCACAAGTGCTCGGATACCTATCTTGACATGCGTGCCGCCGGCAAGCGACACATCTCTCTTGCCAACGTCATTGGCAAGGTGGATTGGGAAAAGTTCGCGTCCTTTACCCTGTGCAAGACCGTTCCGCTGTTCTGGATCCCCGCACATACGCTCACCTTTATGCTCCCCGCAGAATATCAGGTCGCCATGGCTGCCGCATTGTCGGTTGCCCTTGGCATCATCTTAAATCTCAAACGTAAAAAATCTTAAACCCAAATCAAAAGAAAGAGGCTCCCTATGGCTATCCGAAATCCTTCTATCGAATGTATGCCTCGCGAGCAGCTGGAAAAGCTGCAGAGCGAGCGATTGGTTGCACAAGTCAAGCATTGCTACGACAACGTGGAGTGCTTCCGCAACCGCATGAACGAAAAAGGATTGACCCCCGACGACGTGCACGGCATCGAGGATCTTTCCAAGCTGCCCTTCGCGTACAAGAGCGACCTGCGTGACTATTATCCCTTTGGTCTGTTTGCCACTCCTATGTCCGAGATCGTGCGTCTGCACGCATCCTCCGGCACGACGGGAAAGCGAATCGTCGTGGGCTACACCAAGGACGACCTTGCGATGTGGGCGGATTGCGTAGCAAGAATGTTAGAGGCGGTCGGCTTGACCCGCGAGGATATCGTGCAGGTATCCTACGGCTACGGTCTGTTCACGGGCGGCCTTGGCGCACACGGCGGCGTGGAAGCGCTGGGTGCGACCGTCATTCCCATGTCCTCGGGCAACACCTCTTTGCAGATTCAGAATATGGTGGATTTCGGTGCGACCGCACTTTGCTGCACCCCCTCTTACGCCATGTACCTCGGTGAAGAGATCGAAAAGCTGGGTCTGAAGGGACAGCTGAGTCTCAAGGTCGGCATCTTCGGAGCTGAGCCCTGGAGCGAGGATATGCGCAAGCAGATCGAGGACAAGCTTGGCTTGCGCGCTTACGACATTTACGGTCTTTCCGAAATTCTCGGCCCCGGTGTGGCATGCGAGTGCGAATACCAGTGCGGCATGCACGTATGGGAGGACCATTTCATTCCCGAGATCATTGACCCCGACACCTGCGAGGTGCTCCCTGCGGGAGCGACCGGTGAGCTTGTATTCACCACCATTACCAAGCAGGGCTTCCCCGTCATCCGTTACCGCACCCGCGATATCTGCTCGCTCAATTACGAGCCCTGCGCTTGCGGCAGAACCCACGTGCGCATGCGCAAGCCCAGCGGCAGAAGCGACGACATGCTGATCATCCGCGGTGTCAACGTATTCCCCTCTCAGATCGAAGAGGTGCTGCTCAAGGTCAGCGGCGGCGACATCACCCCCAACTATCAGATCGTGGTCGACCGCGTCAACAACACCGATACCTTTGACGTCAACGTGGAAATGAGCGACGCGCTGTTTGCAGACGATATCCGTTCCATCGAATTGGTCGAAAAGCGTATTACCTCGGGTCTGCGCGACATGCTTGGCATTGCAGCCAAGGTGCACCTGGTCAACCCCAAGACCATCGCGCGCAGCGAAGGCAAGGCAAAGCGCGTGATCGACAACAGAAAATTCTAAGAAAAGAGGTAGTGAACAATGAAGGTAAAGCAGCTTTCCGTATTCGTTGAAAACCGCAAGGGCAACCTTGTGCCCATCCTGGAACACCTCTCCCGCGGCGGTGTGGACATTTCCGCCCTCTCGCTTGCCGATACCACCGATTTCGGTGTGCTCCGTCTGATCGTGGATAAGGTGGACGAGGCGCAAAAGATTTTATCCGACGACGGCGTGATCGTAAAGGTCACCGAGGTACTTGCCGTGGTCATGAA
Source organism: Eubacteriales bacterium (assembly GCA_045658965.1). GTDB lineage: Bacteria > Bacillota > Clostridia > Oscillospirales > CAG-272 > SVQP01. The sequence goes on along the minus strand of JAZOVZ010000009.1, from coordinate 13,573 downwards.
CGACCATCCGGGCGGTGCTGCCGAGGTGCTTTCGGTGCTTGCCGACAACCACATTGAGGTAGAATACATGTACGCCTGCGCAGGCAAGACGCTTGGCAAGGCACTCATGATCGTGCGCGTGGATGATCCCGCTCGCGCAGAAGAGCTTCTGCGCGCCAAGGGCTTTGACGACACCAAGGCAAACGAGATCTACAGAATCTAAATCAAGTGCAAATAAAAAAATCCCCTTCGCACTATGGGTGTCCTTATCGGAGAATTTATAATGGTGGTATGGGCAAAGACCTGTGCATTTGTTAAACAAATGCGAAACTTGCGATAAAAACATAAAGAGAGAACAATGCGGAAAGAAAAACCGCTTTGCTCTCTCTTTTTCTGCTTTTAGTGATATTCTTTGCTTTCGCAAAGAGTGATATGATTGCTATCGCAATCGTGATATTGAAGCCTTGCGGCTTCAGTGATATTCTATTCGCCTCAAAAACTCGCGCAGCGGAATTTCGCCTTCGGCGAAATATTCACTCGGCGTAAGCCGAATATCACTGCGTAAGCAAGAATTTCGCCTTTGGCGAAATATACTCGCCGCAGGCGAATAGAGTTGGCGTGATACTCCGTTAAGAGTATCACGCCTTGTGCGAGGGGATTTTTTACTTATTGCGGGGACTGATAACCGGTCACCCACAGCCAAATTGCCATAAAGATCAAGCCGATGACGAAAAACACAAGTCCCGTCACAAAAATGGCAGGCGAGTTTTTCTTCTTTAACTCAGCTGTTTTTCTTTCGTGGTATTCATAAAAAGGCTCTTGCTTTTTTCTGCCAAACGGCACAAACCACGTCAGCACCGCGTTACGCAAGGCAAATCCGATACCGATCAACGCGCCCTGACTGCTGACGAACAGTAATCCGCCAAACATCAGCAGCAAGCCGCCCGAAACCATAAATCCATCTGTCAGGATCTGCAGATTGACTGCAAGATTATCGGTGAAAAAGCCTTGCATTGCGAACACGGAAACCGTGATCAGACTCGCAGCGCCAAAGCAAATGAGATATTTGATCAATAACGCTTTGTTTTCTTGTTTCACGATATTTTAGTCCTCATTGACGAGCTGCTTGTACTTTGCTTCCTCAGCATCGTTGCAGTATACGAAGTGTCCGGGACTGATCTCACGGAAAGAAGGCTGATCAACCGTATAATCGTGCTCTGCAAGAGGATTATACGTGATTCTCACGCGCTGCTTTTCGTAAACCGGGTCAGGCAGCGGGATCGCAGACAGCAGCGACTTGGTGTAGGGGTGCAGCGGGTGCTTGAACAGCTCGTCCGAGTCAGCCAGCTCTACCATCTTACCAAAGTACATAACGCCGATTCTGTCAGAGAAATACTTGACGACAGACAAGTCGTGCGCAATAAACAGGACAGTCAAGCCCTTGCTTTCGCGAAGATCGTTAAGCAGATTGATAACCTGCGCCTGAATGGATACGTCCAGCGCGGATACAGGCTCGTCTGCAATGATCATTTCGGGCTCCATGACGACGCTTCTCGCAATACCGATTCTCTGACGCTGACCGCCCGAGAACTCGTGGGGGTAACGGTCTGCATGCTCACGCACCAGACCAACCGTCTCCAGAATCTCATAAACCTTTTGGTTGATGTATTCCTTATCGGTAATACCGTTGATGATCATGCCCTCTGCGATGATATCGCGTACGGTCATACGGGGGTCAAGAGACGCGATGGGGTCCTGGAAGATCATCTGGATCTGTGTGATCAGCTTGCTCTTCTTTGCTACCTTGCGTCTGTTCTTGTACTCTCTCTTGAGTGCCTCCAGCTTTTCGGGGTCGTTCTTTGCCTCTGCAAGCTTTACAGCGTATTCCTCGTCCAGCTTCTTGACCAAGGAAGCAGCATACTGCTTGTCAACCTCTTTACGGTCCAGCTTTGCGTCGCGGATCAGCTCCTTGTTCTTTGCAACGGTCACGCCAAGCTCGCCCTTGATCTTTGCGATCTCGGCTTCCACCTCAGCAGCGGTCTTGCTGCCGGCTTCCTTCTCTGCCTTGAGAGCTTGGATGCTCGCCTTTGCATCAGCCTTAGCCTTCTTGATCGCATCCTTATAGGAGCGAGTGCCTGCGCCGATTCTCTGACCCTTAAAGTATACGTTACCCGAGGTAATGTCATACAGCTTAATAATGGATCTGCCGGTCGTGGTCTTGCCACAGCCCGACTCACCTACAAGACCGAAGGTCTCACCCTTTCTGATCTCAAAGCTGACGTCATCAACTGCCTTGAGGTCCTTGTGTCCCAAACGGAAATACTGGCAAAGGTGGTCGACTTTCAGCAATACTTCTTGGTTCTGCTTATCCATTGATGCCACCTCTTTCCTTCATTCTCTTGATACGCTCGGTAATGATCTTGGGCATCTCCACCTTGGGAGCGTTGGGGTGCAGCAGCCAGGTAGCCGCATAGTGCGTGGGAGATACCTGGTACATGGGAGGCTGCATCTCGAAGTCGATCTCCATTGCGTACTTGTTTCTTTCCGCAAACGCATCGCCAACGGGAGGATAGATCATGTTGGGAGGAGTACCGGGAATAGCATCCAGCTTATCGTTGGTATCCAGGTCAGGCATAGAGGAAAGCAGTGCCCAGGTGTAGGGATGCTGAGGATTGTAGAAGACCTCCTCTGCAGTACCGTACTCTACGATCTTACCTGCATACATAACTGCAATTCTGTCTGCCATGTTTGCAACGACACCAAGGTCGTGCGTAATAAAGATAATGGAAAGTTCACGCTCTTTCTTGAGCTTGTTGATCAGCTCCAGGATCTGTGCCTGAATGGTTACGTCCAGTGCGGTGGTAGGCTCGTCGCAGATCAGAATATCGGGGTTAGCCGACAGAGCGATCGCGATTACGATACGCTGACGCATACCGCCCGAGAATTCGAAGGGATACTGTCTAAATCTCATTCTCGCCTCGGGAATACCAACCTCTTCCATGAGCTTGATCGCCTTTTCCTTGGCAATTCTCTTGGTCAGCTTGTAAACGACCTGAGAAGCCTTTGCCTTGAGGAAATCGATGATCTCGATGCAGCGTGCATCAAAGTCAACCTTGGACGCAGCCTCAATGTCAGCCTCAAACTTATTCTTGACGCGGTTCATGACCGACACGATAGTCTCGATCTGTGCCTCGGGCTCAATGACAGACTTGGGAACGACGTTCCAGTCTACCTTCTTGCCCTTTGCCAGAAGAGCCTCTTTCTTCTTGGTCTGCTTTGCAAAGCGCTTTTCTTCCTTGGGGTTATTCTTGATATAGAAGAAATACTTCTCTATTTCTCTTTCCAATGCACTGCCAAAGGTATAAGCAACGTTATCCTTGACTACCGAGAGAGGATCGATTGCCGCAAGCACGCTCTTGATAACGGTCTTGCTTGCCGCATCAGCCTCACGCGCGTTGAAGTTGCCTGCCTTGAAGAACGCGATCGCGTCTTCCAGCGCAGCGACGGCTTGCTTTTTGTTTTCCAGCGTCTTGTTTGCGGAATATGCAACCGCCAGTCTTTCCAGCGCGATAAACTCGTCCATGAAGTCCTGCATCAGGAACTTATACGTCATCGCGTTTGCTTCCTCTGCGGGCATGGTGCTCAGGTCGGTCTGGGGGTTCTTGTAAACGTAGTAACCGATTCTGAAGAAGTTATAAGGCGTCTGCGCAACCATCTCCTGTGCGGTTGCCTTGAGTGCACTCAGGGCATCAACGGTTGCTGCGGAAACCTCCTGCTGCTTAGCGTTTGCGCCAACCAGCTTTTTGATGGAATCCGTCAGCTGCAGCTTGGATTTCTCTTCGTGCAGCGCTGCCTCCAGAGCAGCCTTGTGATCCTTGAGCACAAGCGAGAATTTCGCGGTAAAGAACTTATCGCTGACGTCATTCATCTTGCGATATACGTTCTTAATGGTAGCAACGGCATCCACCTTCTGCTTCTTTTCGTTCAGGAACAGGAAGTCCTCGATCATTGCGATGACTTCTTCCGCAGCGGTGCGTGCATCGTTATAGCTGTTTTCCAGCTTGATTGCTTCAATATTAAAGCTGTCGAAGGTCTTGATCAGCTTATCAACGTCCGCAGCGGTCTCCTTGGTGTCGGCACCTTCTGCGATGGTCTTCTTCATGGTATCGGACAGCACGGCAAGGGTCTGGTTAAAGGTTACCTTACCCTCCTTGCGGTTTGCCTTGTTCTTGAGCAGCATCGCCTCGGTGATCTGTCTACCGATACGCATGATGGGGTTGAGCGCGGAAAGCGGATCCTGGAAGATCATGGCGATCTTGTCGCCGCGCAGCTTGTGCATCTCTTCCTCGGGAATACGGACCAGATCCTGACCGTCGTACAAGATCTCGCCGCCCTCGTAGATCGCGTTGACCGCGGAGATACCCATAACAGCCTTGGAGGTAACCGACTTACCCGAACCGGACTCGCCTACGATTGCAAGCGTCTCGCCCTTGTAAAGGTCAAAGGAAATATCACGTACAGCCTGCACCTTACCTGCATCAGTACGGAAAGAGACCTTCAGATTATTGACTGATAATTTAATTTCTTTGTTATCCATCTTTTACTCCTCCGATCCTCTGAGCGACGGGTTGAACGCGTCTCTCAGACCGTTACCGAACAAGTTAAAGCTCAGCATCAGCAGCACCAAGAATGCGCAGGGGAACAGTGCCACGTACGCTTTGTTCGGGTCACCCGTTTGGAATGCCTGCTGACCTGCGTTGATCAGCGTACCGACCGAGGTCATTCTGCCCGACTCCAGGTTGATAATACCCAGGTAGGAAAGGCTTGTCTCGGAATAGATCATGGACGGGATAACCAGTGCAACGCTGGTAACGATAGTACCGATACCGTTGGGGAAGATGTGCTTGAACATGATTCTCGCGTCACTTGCACCCAGCGTTCTTGCTGCCAGCACGTATTCTTGATTCTTAAAGCGGTAGAACTGCATACGCGTTCTGCCTGCCATACCGATCCAGCCGGTTGCGAAGAACGCAATAAACAGGATCAGTGCACTTTCATAATCTTTTAGCTCATACCAGCCCTGCTGCAAAATAAAGCGTCCGAGGTGGAACTTGAGCAGCGTGATGATGATCATGGTAGGAACCGAACCCAGCACCTCGCAGAAACGCTCCATTGCCAGGTCAAGCGCGCCGCCGAAGTAACCCGAGATAGAGCCCCAGATCACACCAACGACAAAGTTGACGATCGCAACAACGGAAGCAAAGACAAACGAGAATCTTGCACCGTATGCAAGGCATGCGAAGATATCCTTACCCTGGTCGGTCGTACCGAAATAGAACATAGGCTCAACGCAATCTTCCTCGTGGTATTTGCCATCCTCGCCAAGAGGAGTGTTCAGATAGGTGTAGTACTCGTATTCGTCTGCTCTGACCTGAACGGTACCCGCGCCTTTTCCGCCGTAAACGTAGTAATAGGTCTTGGGCTCCATGACGTATTCGCCGTTTTCGTCCTTGACCTTCATGCCGTCCTCATCATAGACTTGAACGTACTTGACAATGCCCTCCTCACCCTCAATTCTAAGGGAGTTGTAGGGAGCCTCCAGACCGTTGAAATCTTCCTCGTTATACGTCCAGTAGTTGGGGATGACCTTGCCGTCCTCGTCGAACACGGGACGAACCTTGGCAGCCTTCGGATCCTCTACCACGTAGTAAATGCTGGCGTCATTCAGATTTATTTGGTGCTGAGGTCTGTCCTCGATATAAACCATAGGATACAGCACCTGTCTGCCGGTCTCGTTTTGGTATTTCTGGATGTTTTCGTATTCTTCCGGTTTAATGTCCTTATAATTACCGAAGCCCTTATAGTAACGGTCATAACGGTAGGTATAATTCGAGCCGTCCTCGTTGACCGTGACCTCGCCCTTGATCATGTTCTTACCGGTTTCCTGCTCGTAAGCAAGATCCTTGTAATATGCCACAGAACCAACGCTCTTTGTGATACCGCCGTCCCAGAACGGAATATCGCGCTCGTCAAAGAAGGAGATCTTGGGAGGCAAATAGCCGAAGGTCTGGTCGTGGTATTCGGGGGTAAAGTTCGTAAAGAAAGGCGCAATGATTGCAAACAGAACCAGGAACATAATGACGACACCGCCAACGACCGCACCCTTGTTCTTGCAGAAACGGCGCCAAGCGCCCTGGAAATAGCTGACAGGCTTGGTATCGAACTTCTTATCGTGACCAAAGTCAGTTCTCGTTGCAAAGCGGAACTTTTCAGCGGGGATGTTTTGATATTGATTTGTCATAATTACTTCGCCCCCATTCTGATTCTCGGGTCAATGATACCGTAGCTGATATCGATTACAATACCTGCAGTCAAGCCGACCAGAGTATAGAAGCCGGACAGCAGCATGAACGCATCGTAGTCTGTGTTTTCAATCGCCTTAAGATACAACCCGCCCACGCCGTTGATCAAGAACATACGCTCAATGATCAGCGAACCGGAAAGCACCGAGATAAACTCAGACAAAATGGACGGGAAGATAACGACCATGGAATTACGCATTGCATGGCGCAAGATAGCCTGTCTCTTGGTCAAGCCCTTGGTTCTTGCCAGCAGCATGAACTCACCGGTCAACACCTCGGACAGCTCCGCACGGGTGTAACGTGCATAACCTGCGATCGAGCCAAGGCACAGCGCAAAGACTGCGGGCAGCATGGATTTGAATACCGGCCAGGTGAAGTAGGCGTTACTCGTCTCCATACTCAGCGGGAACAAGCGCAGCTTAAAGCACAAGAGGTACTGAATCAGCAACGCCAAAACGATGGACGGCAGCGAGATCAGCAAGATAATGAAAATATTGATGACCTGGTCCTGACACTTATTCTTTTTGAGCGCAGCCAAAATACCCAAGCCCAGACCGATCGGAACGCCGATCAAGCTCGAGTAAATATTGATCAGAATTGTAGGAGGAAGCTTGGGAAGGAATACTTCCGTCCAAAGATCCTTGGTAGCATAACCCTGCAGGGTGGTCGCAATACCGAAGTCACCCTTGGTAATGACCTTGGTCAGGTAGTTACCGTACTGGATCAGCACCGGCACTCTGTCGTATTGCCAGGTACCGTTGGGACCGGGTCTGAGATTGGTGATCCAACCTCTGCCCTCCAGCGTTCTGTAGGCGATCTCGGTATCCATACCCGGCAGGATATTCGCGGGGATGGGTAACAGCTTGATCAGTACAAAGCACATGGTGAAAATGATGAAGAACGTGATCAGCATCAATCCCAAACGCTTTGTAATGTATTTAAACATATACATAGGTGTTTCTCCTCTGTTTTTGTTTTTTTCAAAATCAGGTACGCCTCCGCATACCGCACCGAAACAACCGTTTCGGTGCCGTTTGTAAAGGCGTTTGCGCGCAAAATGCTGCGCGCGGGGATCGTTTTTACGAAATAACCGTAGTTTGAATATCTGATCGGCACCGATTTGCCGACGTTCTGCCCAAGCGGCAGCATCAAAAAAACTGTTTTTACGTATGTTGAGGGAGTGATAAAATGCGAAATCAGCGGTGGGCGAACGGAATTCGCCCACCGCCTTATTTCAGGGCTCTGTTGAACCCTGCGTCAGCTGTTGCTGAAAATTACTCGGTCTTCTTGTACTCGGTAGAGAGGTCGCCGTTGTTTGCCTTAACAAACTCAGCCCACTCTGCATCGGTGTACTCAACCTGGATGTATCTCAGACCGCCGAAGCCCATGAAGGTGTGCTCGGTCTCAGAGAAGTAAGAGAACTTAGCGCCCAGGAAGGATCCGCCGCCGTCAGCGATCAGCATTACGGAGCGAGACTCCATAATGGTGAGCTCTTCCAGCTTGGAGAGGATCATCAGTCTTGCCTTGGTGGGAGCCTTACCTTCGGACCAGTTGTAGGTGTACTGCTGGTTCTCGGTAGCTGCCAGACCGTTCAGGCAGAAGTACCAGTTCTGGATAGACATGGTGATCTCCTGGCCCTCGCCCTCGTAATCCATCTTGTCATCCTCGGGCATGGTCAGAGTCAGGTTGATAGCACTGGTATCCCAGTACATGTGGTAGTTCAGGGAGTCATCGGGGTTAACGAATGCGCCGATGATATCGAAGGGGTTGAATGCGTTACCGGAGAAGCCGTAACCGAAGCCGATCTGAGTCTGGCCGGTACGGAATGCATCTGCCCATGCAGAGCCTGCGGAAGCGTCGAATACAACGTCGATCTTGTCTTCCAGAGCGGTGCCCTTGGTCAGGTCATCCAGAACGCCCTGCAGGTATTCAGCTCTGAATCTCTGCTTATCGTTATCGGTAGAAGAACCGTAAACGAGAGTGATGTTCTTGGAGGAATCGTAGCCGTACTTCTCAGTATCAGCAAGCAGGATCTCGATAGCTTCCTGCATCTTCTGCTTAGCAACGGTGGGGTTGTAGCCGGTCAGAGTGTTGTAAGCAGCATCGGTGGTCAGGCCGGTCAGATCGCCGCTGGACCAAGTGCCGTCAGCAGCCTGCTCGTAGCCGTAAGCGCGGAGGATACCTTCCTTAGCAATCTGGGTGTTACGGTACTGACCGCCATCTGCCAGCTCAGGAGAGTTCTCGATATCATAGTAGTAAGCAACGTTGAGCAGACCGAAGCAAGGAACCGAGGAACCGGGCCAGATCTTTTCAACGATGTCACTTCTGTTCAGTGCGAGGTTGAATGCGTGACGGAATTCCTGGATAGCCAGAATACCGTTGTTGTTAGCACTGTTCTTCAGAGTCTCCAGATCGGAGAACAGCTGCATACCGAAGGTACCGGTAGCAGTGGAGGTGAAGTAAACGTACTTGGAGTCGAGGTACTCTTCAACGTTCTCGGTCTGCAGAGAAGCGTCGTCGTAAGAACCGTTCAGGAAGCCCAGCCACTTGGGAGAGAACTCCTCAACTGCACGGCAGTTGATAGCGGTTACGTTGTACTGGTTCTTGTAGGTCTCCATGTTCCAACCGTACCAGTTCTCGTTGATAGCCAGCTTGTAGTGAGAGCCGGTCTCAAACTCAACGAGCTTGTAGGGGCCCCAAGAAGCGGTGGTCTCGAGAGAGGAGTTGTACTTAGAGGTCCACAGAGTTGCACCGTTTTCGGGAGCGATTCTGTTAGCGTCATACTTAGCCTGGTGTACCAGAGGCAGGCTGGAGAAGTAGTAAGGAGCCCAAACGGACAGAGAACCGTCTTCCTTCAGGAACTCGTAGCTCTTGTCAAGGCAAAGAACGATAGCGTTCTCTTCGTCGATGGAGTAGATACCAACGGACTCGAAAGCAACGTCACGGTTGGTGTTCTCAACGTATACAGCGAGCCAAGTGCCATACTGCTGGCCGGGCTCGAGGTAAGGACCGTAGCCGTTAGCTACGAGGTAGTCGTAAACGCCCTTACCGCTGCAAGAGTCGGGCTCGCCTTTGTACAGACCTTCGTAAACGGTCTCATCGGTGATGGGAGCCCACTGAGGGCAAGCTGCGCCGTCAGCGCTCTTCCAGGTTGCGTCTGCACCCCAGGTGTTGTACAGGTCGATGTAAACGGTCTCGCCTGCATCGATAGCTGCCTGGATGGATTCGAAGCCCTTAGCGGTTACGGGCTCGTAGGTGCCTTCGGTGTTCTTGTAGAAGTACGCCTTAGCGTTCTTGATCATGAGGGTATCATAATAGGTGTTAGCGCGGTAGTTCATGAAGTCGGGGTCAAGAACCTGCTTCATGGTCCAAACGAAGTCAGCAGCCTTGATAGCGGTGCCATCGTCCCACTTCAGGTCGTCACGCAGAGTGATCTTCCAAGCGTAGCCGCCCTCGGTCTTCTGAGCGTCGGTGTAGCCCCACTTAGCGTCAACGATAGAGGTAACGTCCTCGAGCTTGGTAGCTGCGGAGTAGTTGGTGGTGTAAGCGCCGGCAACGATGCCGTCCTTGTTGATAGAGCCGTCAGCATTGAACTTCTTGTCATCTGCGAACTTGTAGTCGTATTCGAAGAATGCAGAGCCGATGTAGCTCATGATCTGAGTATCATTGTTGTCCTGATACGTCAGTTCGTTCCAGTTACTGGGCATTACGCTGGTGGTAGTGTTGTACTCAGCCTTCTTGGGAACGTAGGGTTCCACAACGTCGGGAGCGTCGGTGCCAACCTCGGTGTCAGTGGTCTCATTGCTGGGACCAGCTGCGGGCTTACAGCCGACGATCATGAGAGCAACCATAACCAGACACAGTACCATAGTAAGAATGGATCTGTAGTTTCTCATAAATATGTCCTCCATTTATGAATTTGGTTTTTAATGTTTCATCTGTCGAAGCACCTTTCACAATCAAACGCGAAAGTCCCTCATTCTAACCGCGTCAAACACGAAAAAAATACCCCGGCAGGATATGAACGTGATTATTCTATCATATAAAATTTCATTTGTCAACTACTTTGCGACGGAAAAATGAAAATTATTCACTGTTTTTTTGATTTTTTGCCTGTTTTTCGACACTTTGGAAGCACTTACGCCCGTCGGTGTAAATTTGTAAATGAAGCCGCGCGCCCCAAAACTTGCAAAATCAAGCCCGCGCAAGCAGCGTTCCCAAAGCCCTGCGCAAACAAGCGCCGCGGATACGCGCGCCAAAGCAAGCGCGGAGGCGTCCGGCGTTTTGTCGCCGCGCATTTTTGATACAATTCCTACATTTTATTATATAGTATATCATTGCGTAATTTCACCACCACAATCCCTTGTATCCTCCGCGCCCGATACGCGGCGTATTTTGTGCCGCGCACGCGCAATCGCGCATCCCCGCGCATTGCATTCCCGGGGCGGCAGGCAAATGCAACCGACCTTTGGCAGAGTTTCATAAGGCATTTGGTATCAATATTCTGCATATACCGTATATTTGCATATTTATACACGGAATATGCAAAATTACAGCACAAACCACCCATTTGAGACAGTCTGTGCTGTATTTTCACCTGCATTCTGTATTGTGCACCGTGCACAATCGTGTCGTACGACACGTCAGATCCTGTATTTGTTTTTCCTGTCCAGCGACATGCGGAAGTCGATCGAAGCATCGGGCGGACACAGATCCCACGCCTCGTCGGCAAGCTCGGCAAGCTCCCCATCGGTCGGATCGGTAATGCCGCGCTCCTTTGCGAGCTTCAACGCACAAAAACCGAACCAAAGATCGGTCAGCGTGGTCTCGCCCTCGGAAATGGCGTGATGCTCGGTCGCAAAGAACGCCTCCAGATAGTCGGTTTTGCGCAATTTGAGCGCCGCTTTTGCCGCCGTGATGCTGATTCGGTCATCCGCGCGGCAATTTTGGGGCATATTTTCGTACAAATCCCACGCTTTTTGATGTGCGCCGCACGCGATCAGATACTGCAAGTACTCACTTGCAAGCGCCACGTCGGCATACGCGCCCTCAAGGGTGACCGCCTTATCATAATATGCCTGCGCGCCCGCATTGTTGCCTGCCTCACGCTCCAGTACGGCAAGATTGCGCAACGCCCAGCAGTTTGGCGCGCATGCAACCGACGCAAGCCAAGCGTTTTTCGCCGCTTTTTCGGCGTTTTCGCGCTGTTTTTGGTCGTAAGAGGCATTGACGAGCACCTCTACGTTATGCCATTCGTACTCCGCGATGCCCAAATGCAAGAGGTTATTCCACGTTTGGGGCGCTTTGCGCAGTCTTTCCAGCCATTTGGGGCTGACCATATAGGAAAGCGGCAGCGCTGCGGGGTCCTGATCGGGCAAGCTTCCCTTTTCCAAAAGCTCCAGCCACATTTGCTCGGCATCCCCGATCCGCGAGGACGGGAAGCACGTGGATACGGGCGGCGTTCCGTCACCGTCCACCGCCATTCTTGCGATCTCAAGTGCACCAAAACCTGCACCGTAGTGCCGAATCTGCGCTTCTTCGACGGGCAAAAGTGCCAGTTTGCACATATTTTCATGGATTTTTTGGATATTTTCCGCGCTGATCTCTGCGTCGATCTCCGCACCCACGTACGCGCACGCACCGTCGTAGTCAACGTCCAGCATTTTGTCCGCATCCAGCGTCATGCCGCCGTAGCATTGCGTCCATTCGTACACGCTTCGCGCAGGCATGACCTTATCGTGCAGCTGCGAGGGTGCGATACCCGCCTGCATTTCGGCATAATACCCCGTGCCCTTGCCGTCCGACAAATATTCCTGCCAATGCTTGCCTGCGCCATGCTCGCCCCAGGCAAAAAGCTTCTTATATAACAAGGGTGCTGTGGAGCGTTCGTAAAAGACCGCACCGTCCTCATACGCCGCAGCCTCCCAGGTGGAAGCGTTCTCGTCCTCGCATTGGATAAAATAATCGTACGCGCGGTCGGCATTTGCGGGGTAAGTGGCGTCAATACCGCCCATCGCCACCAGATTGGGCAGCGTTTCGTAGCGGCAGGCACCGTCCACGAAGGAAATGACCTGCTTGTGGCTTGCCAAAATGCGCACGCGGCTCTCGGCGCGCACGGCAATATTGCTCCACCAATAGGTCGTAGTGTCCTTATCGAAGGGGCTGATCAGCTTGACGTGCGAATACAGACGCCTTTCGCCTGCGGGCAGGTGAAAATCGACCTGCCAGAAGATGCTTTTATTGCGTTCAAACTCGTAAATACGCAGAAAATCGTTGCCTTCTCCGTCCGTAAGCACCGCCGCATACACGTTGTCACAGGTGGTGTACGTGTGCCCGAAGTTGCCGATATTCCACTCAATGCCGCCCGAAAGCCAGGCGTTACGAATCGCCAGATTGCCCGGCTGAATGACCGGATTTGCGAACAAAAGCTCTTTTTGCGCCACTTTGTCGTATAAAGAGTGCAATCTGCCGCCCAGAGAAGGCAGAAAAAGGGCACGCAAATACTCGTTTTCTAAGACAAACGAGGGCAGTTGCAGCACCTTTCGGCTGCGGTCGTACCTGTCCTGCGTCATGTATGGCAGCACCTTGGTCATGCAGCCCAGCGTCTCTGACAGATGCGCGGGAAAATCCCCGTCGGTACGTGCGGGCGAGGGCTTGCGCTCGCGAAAGCGCGGCAGCGGGTTTTGCCCCTGCGGCACGTTGCCGCGGATCAGGAAGGTTTCAAACGTTACGCTCATATCGGTCTCCTTTCGGTAGATCGGGATGTGGACGGGCGCATATGGAATGCGCCCCTACGGGTTGGGGCGGGCGATTCTTGAATCGCCCCTACGGAGTGAAAAAATCAATACAATAAAATTGAAATTTGCCGCAGGCAAATTTCTACCGCAACGTTCCGCGCAAGCGGAACATTTCACTTTCGCGAAGCGAAAATTTCACTCACGCGCAGCGTGAATTTCATATTTCGCCATCGGCGAAATATTTCACCGCAAAGCGCGCTTAACAAGCGAGCTTTGCCATCAACGTTCCGTGCAAGCGGAACATTTCACTTTCGCGAAGCGAAAATTTCACTCACGCGCAGCGTGAATTTCACATTTCGCCATCGGCGAAATATTTCACTGCAAAGCGCGCTTAACAAGCGAGCTTTCCCATCAACGTCCCGCGCAAGCGGAACATTTCACTTTCGCGAAGCGAAAATTTCACTCACGCGCAGCGTGAATTTCACATTTCGCCAA
>JAZOVZ010000008.1:0-30827 GCA_045658965.1 Eubacteriales bacterium | reverse complement strand
AGGGGGGAGAATGCGAATAGAAAGGGTTTATGACACAAATGCGGCAACGGAAACTGCGACAAAGCATTAACGTTATATAAAAAAGCAGGAACCTGCTCATAATTGAACAAATCCCTGCCGTTTTACCGCTAATTCCGCAGCCCGATGGGGCTGCGGTTTTTGTAGGCTGAAACTAACTTCTCACATTTGCGAAGTAACACTTCGCAAATATTTCACTCGCCGAAGGCGAATTTCACTTGCCAAAGGCAAATTTCACATTTGCGAAGCAAATATTTCACTGACGATGCGTCCGCATCGTCACTTTCCCTCTCTGCCGCGCATTCTGCCGTTTCGGGAAGGCGTCTGCGTGGTTGCTGCCTCGGAGCTTCCGCCCGAAACCGCGTCGCTGACTGCTTCGCTGACGTCCCCCGCGATGCTGCCCATACCGTTTTCGGTCGTGGGTGCTTCGGTGGTAGGTGCCTGCGTGGTAGGTGCCTGCGTGGTAGGTGCTTGGGTAGTGGTCTGCGTGGTAGTAGTAGTGGTATCGGTGTTTTCATTCACACCGCTGTCGTCACTCTCGGGACCGACACAGCCGACCGCGCAAGCGGTCACGGTAGCCAGCACCATCGCAAGAGCCAATAATTTACCGGTATATTTCATTTGCAATATTCCTCCGTAATTTTAGCCGTACGGGAGTCGAACCAAGTTGGTTTTGACGGGCAGATTTTCCCCATCCCTGCAGCGTTTCCCTTGGACATACTGCCTGTATGCCCTGCGGGAAAAGCTTTTGGGATAGAAAAAATCTGCTTCGTCAAAACTGCTCGCACCCGAGGGCGAATGCATTTTTGATAGATTTTGGTGGGATTTTGCGAAGCAAGATACCAATCTTGCGAGTAAAAGCACGCCGAAAGATGCGAAAATGAATCGCCCTCGGGCAATTCGGTTCGATTCCCGTACGGCTAAGCTCAAATATATAAGCTCATTGTATCACAAAGCGTTGCTTTTTTCAATGGGATACAAAAAGAATTTAGCAATATTTGTAATAAAAAGTCGCGCTTTGATCAAAAAGCGCGACTTTTGAAAATCAGATGCATCGAACACGCAGCACACCGTCCAAAGCGTCCATTTCGCACGCGCACATTTCGCCCGTGATATCGAAAATGGTGTAGGCGTAATCGCCCTTGGATTTGCTTGCCATGTTCTCAATGTTATGTCCCTTTGCCGAGATCGCAGCGGAAAGCGTTGCAATGACGTTGGGAATGTTCTTATGCAGCACGCAAACGCGGCTCTCGCCCGAGCGCGGCATGGAAAGTGCAGGGAAGTTGACGCTGTTGACAATGTTGCCGTTTTCCAGGTAATCGGCAAGCTGCTCTGCTGCCATGACGGCGCAGTTGTCCTCGCTCTCCTCGGTGGAAGCACCCAGGTGAGGAATGGTCACAGCACCCTTGACGCCGATAAAATCGGGGGTGGGGAAGTCGGTCACGTATGCGGAAAGCTTACCGCTCTCCAGCGCTGCGATCACGTCGGCAGCGACGACCAGATCGGCACGCGCCAGATTGATGATCTTTGCGCCGTCCTTCATGGTAGCAAGAGACGCTGCGTTGACCATGCCCTTGGTATCCTTGGTAGCGGGCACGTGCAAGGAGAGGTAGTCAGCCTTGGCAAACAGCTCGTCAAAGGTAGCAGCCTTGACGATACGGGGATCAAGATGCCATGCCGCGTCGACAGAAAGGAAGGGATCGCAGCCAATGACGTTCATGCCCAAGGCAAGCGCGGTGTTAGCTACCATGCCGCCGATCGCACCCAAGCCCACAACGCCTAAGGTTTTGCCGCGCAGCTCGGTGCCGCCAAATGCGGATTTGCCCTTTTCCACAGCCTTTGCCACGTCGGTCGCGGGATCGAGCGATTGCGCCCAGTTAATGCCGCCCACAATGTCGCGTGCCGCCAGCATCAGCGCACAAATGGTCAGCTCCTTAACGCCGTTTGCATTGGCACCGGGGGTGTTGAAGACCACGATGCCCGCCTCGGCACACTTGTCAAGGGGGATGTTATTGACACCCGCACCTGCGCGCGCGATCGCAAGCAGAGAATTGGGAAACGCCATGTCGTGCATGACGGCGGAACGCACCATCATGCCGTCGGGGGCATCCATGGTGTCGGCTACGTTGTAATCGGCAGGCAGCTTGGCAAGGCCTACCTTGGCAATTTTATTGAGCAGTTGAATGTTTTTCATGGGGGTTCTCCTGTTTAGTTCTTGGGATTTTCGGCTTCAAACTTCTTCATGAACGCGATCAGATCGATAATACCCTCTGTGGGCATTGCGTTGTAGATCGAAGCACGCATGCCGCCAACCGAGCGGTGACCCTTGAGGTTCTTAAAGCCTGCCTTGGCAGCCTCGGATGCAAACTTCTTATCCAGTGCCTCGTCGCCTGTCTTGAAGGTCACGTTCATGATCGAACGGTAAGCGGGCTGCGCGTGGGTGATATAGTAATCGGTGGAGTCGAGGTAGTCGTAGAGCATATTTGCCTTGTTGTAGTTGATCTTTGCGATCGCCTCAAGGCCGCCCTGCTCCAAGAGATACTCGTAAACCAAGCCTGCCATATAAATGGCGTAGCAGGGGGGAGTGTTGTACATGGAGTCGTTTTCAGCCATGACCTTCCATTCCAGCATAGTGGGAATGCCGGGCAGCGCGCGATCCAGCAGATCGTCGCGAACGATGACCACGGTCAGGCCTGCGGGAGCCATATTCTTCTGCGCACCTGCGTAGATCACGCCGAACTTGGAAACGTCCACGGGCTCGGACAGAATGCAGGAGGACATGTCGGCAACCAGCGGAACGTCACCGGTGTCGGGCACTTCGGGGAATTTTGTACCGAAGATGGTGTTGTTGTAGCATACGTGTACATAAGCCGCATCGGGACGAATATCGTCCTTGGTGAATGCGGGAATGTAAGAGAAGGTGTCAGCCTTGGAGGATGCGATGCACTTGGCGTCAAAGCCCATGCGGACGGCTTCCTTGTAAGCCTTTTCGGAGAACTGACCCGAAACCACGTAATCAGCCTTTTTGGTGGTGCCGATGAGATTGAGCGGAACGGATGCAAACTGCGTGGATGCACCGCCCTGCAAAAACAGTACCTTATAATTATCGGGGATCTGCATCAGCGCACGCAGATCAGCCTCAGCCTTTGCGATGATTGCCATGTAGTCTGCCGAGCGGTGGCTCATTTCCATGACGGACATACCGCTTTCACCGTAGCAAATAAGCTCTGCCTGTGCCTTTTGTAAAACGGGCAGGGGAAGCATGGAAGGACCTGCGGAAAAATTATAAACTCTGTTCATAGATGAATACCTCCGGGTAATAACAAGATACTGTCATTGTAGCACTTTGTCAAAGTTTTGTCAATAGAAAACGGCAAAAAACTCAAGAATGTATACAAGAAAATTGCAAAAAAATAAAAATCCACCCGAAATATCGGGTGGATTTTTGAAAATATGCAAGAAACGCGTTTCTGTTCCGTCATTTTTCTTCTTTGACGCAGATCAGCTCCTGCGCGTAAGGCAGGGATGTGATCCAATCACACAGCACGTGCCATTCGGCAAGCTTGTGATTGCGGCGTGCGTAGTACATATTGATCAGATTTTCATAATTGAGCGTGACCGTGCGCATCTGATTGTAAGAGGTGGGCAGGGTCTGGATCATGTTGTGCCATGCCTGCTTGTTGTTCTTGTCCGCAAGGAACTTTTGACGCTCGGATTCCAGGTACGCGATGACCTGATCCAAGAGCGCAAGTCCGCCCTCGTCCATGCGGTCGCAGGAAAAGTCTTCACGGGTAAACTCCTTTGCGTGGATCTTGTGCATGGTGGAGGTGGAGTTTGCGGTGGTGCCTACCTTGTAGGTGTCAAATTCCTTCCACCAGTAAAGGGGAGCGGTGATATCCACGGTTACGAAGATCTGACGCAAAAACTTGCGGTGATCGCTGCCCGCGTGCGCAAGTCTTTTTGCAAGGTCAAGGTCGTTGGGACCGAGCACGTAGTTGCCGTTTTCATCGTAATGGCTGTCCATTTTGTGCCAGGAGTTCATGGGGTTGCGTGCGCCGCGGATCGCGCCCTCAAAATTCATTACTGCGCTTCTTTCAGTCGTAAGCATATATGTAAAGTTCCTTTCAAGTCGTCTTTTGTCTAATTATAGCATGGAAATGGGTGTAAGTCAACATCTAATCAGCGTCTGCGCGTGTATTTTCCGCGCCTGGGACGCATGGAAATGCCGGAATATACGTAGAGGAAGTATGCACCGATCAGCACCGCAGCGCAAACCGCGGTTGCCGCAAAAGCGCGGCTGGTCACGTAATCCGATAAAAGAGAAATGCCGTGCAAGAGCGGATTGCGTGCATGATCCTCTAAGATGATCGCCTCAACGCTGCCAAGCGGCACGTCCCCATAGTAGACCGTGATCACGCCTACCGCTTGTCCCGCCTTAACGGGTGCTTGCAGGGAGGTCTGACTTAAATGGCAGCGCACCGCCAGATCGTCGTCCGAGGCGTTGCGGGGCAGATAGACGGTCAGGGCTTCCTTGGCGCAAACGTCGATCTCAAGCCCGAAAAGTCCGGTATTTTCTACGGGCACCTTGATGGTTGCCGCACCTGCCTCCAGCACCTGCCTTGTGGCAAAGGAATTGCACGCCCACTTGACAAGATCGTTGGTGATTTTATAAGAGTAGATGTAGTTTTCGTCCTCGTCCGCACCCATGACTACGCAAAGATATCGGTCACCCTCGCGCTCGGCAAGCGTTACGGTACACCAGCCGCCCTCGTCGGTGCTGCCAGCGTTCATGCCTTGGCAGGCCTTGTTGAAATAGCCAACACCATAGTAGGTGGAGATCAGGCTGTTACGGTTGTGCAGCGTGCGCTCGGGGGAGAGATTGGTGGGGGGCATGATATATTTGACTGCCGAGCAGACCTGCATATAGAGCGCGTTTTCGCTTGCGGCAAGCGCGATCTTTGCGGTGTCTGCCGCAGTGGTGACCATAGCCGCGTCGTGCAAGCCCGTGGGATTGGTGTACGCGGTCTGCGAAGCACCAAGAGTGGCTGCCAGCGCGTTCATTTCAGCCACAAAAGCCTCGGTACTGCCGCAAAGCACGTGCGCCAAGACCACCACAGCATCGTTATATCCGCTGCAAAAGCCTGCGTACAGCATGTCCTTGACGGTCACTGATTCGTTTGCCTTCAGGCTCATGACTCTGCCGTCCGCCCCCGAAAGCATGGTCTCGGTGATATAAATGCGCTCGTCCAAACGCCCCTCTGCCAATCTGCAAGCAAGCAAGCCGGACATGATCTTGACGGTGGATGCGGGGAAGCACACCGTATCCACGTTTTTGGCTACCATTTCGGTGCCGCTTTCAAGATGGTACACGTAGACCGACGCGGCACGCGAGGTGTCGGGCGGGGGCACGAGTGCGATCACGTCCTCCACCGCTGCTTGCGCGGGGAGCATGGCGCACAGCACCAAAAGAGCGCAGAAAAAGAGGAGTATGGCTTTTTTCATATCAGTCAACTCCTCTCTTGTGATCAATTTACGTGAAGCTTTCAAAAAAGTCGCGTGCGCGCTGTGCGTCGCTTGCAATGGCAGCGCGAAGTGCGTCTGCGCTTTCAAATTTGCGCTCGGGGCGCAGATAGGTATAAAAGGCGGTGCAGAGCACCTTGCCGTAAAGGTCGCCCGTATAGTCAAATAAATGGGTCTCACAGTTGACGCGCGCCTGCTTGCCGTCTACCGTGGGGCGCATGCCTACGTTGGCAACGCCGTTGTAGGTCTTGCCGTCTACCGTGCAGCGCACCGCGTATACGCCGTACGCAGGGATAACGCTGCGCGCGGGGAAATACTGGTTCGCGGTGGGAAATCCCCAATCCGAACCCAAGTGCTTGCCGTGGTATACCTTGGAGCAAAGCGTCCAGGATCTGCCCAACATCTGCGCGGCACGCTCTGCATTGCCTTGTCCCAGCGCGGCACGAATGGCACTGGACGAAATGCGCTGACCGTCGTCAAGCGTTTGCGGCGGCACGACCACGGTGCGGTCTTTGCCGAAATGGTCGATCAGCGTCTGCGCGTTGCCTGCGGCTTTTTTGCCAAAGCGGAAATCGTCACCGCATACCACGCCCACGCAGCCCTGATCTTCCAGATAGCCGAGAAACTGCTCCGCGCTCATCTCGCGCATGATAGGGAAAGACGCGACGATAGCAAGCTGCGCGCCCGCGTCAAAGAGCAGCGAGATGCGGCGGTGCGTGCTTGCAAGATGCGGCGGTGCGTTTTCAAACAGGTAGTCACCCGATGGGCGCGTAAAGCAAAACGCACCCGGCACAGCTCCCAGCTTGCCTGCAAGCTCGGCAGCGGCATGCACCAGCATAGCGTGCGCCTTGTGTACGCCGTCAAAGTTGCCAAGACACAGCACGCAGGGCACGGCGTCCGTCATGGGGCGAAACTGTCTGTCTATGCGAACGTCGCGCATATTATGCGTCCAGATATCTGTCAAGCAGCTCGGCAAGCAGATCCGCGCGGTCGACAGAGCAGATCAGCGCGCGTGCGCCGTCCACGTCGGAAATATAGGTGGGATCGCCCGAAAGCAGGTAATCGCGCAGCTGACGCCCGGCGTTGTAGCCGTTTGCCTGCAGGGTGCCGTATACCTTTGTAAGAATCTGTTTTGCGTTCATATCGGTTCTCCTTTTGAGAGTTTTATACTTAGATCTATTATAACGGATTTTCGCAAAAATTGCAAGAGCTTTTACGCGCTTAATTGCGAAAAGAAAAAACATTTTGTGCTTTTGTCGCCTCAAACGGCTGCAAAGCGATTGACAATGCGAAAAGCTTATGTTACAATGAGTATGTAAATCATTTTCGGAAAGGGAAAGTATTATGAAAAAGCTGATTTTTGCTGCACTTATGCTGACATTGATTATGACCGCCGTTGCATGCAATACGGGGGATGACACGGGTGAGCCTCCCGTATCGACGGATGTGACCACCGAAGCTGTGACCGAGCAGCCCACCGAGACTCCTGCAACCGAAGAGCCAACTACCGAGCAGCCCACCGAAGCTCCTACCGCAGAACCTACTACCGAGCAACCCACCGAAGCTCCTACCGAAGCTCCTACCGAAGCACCCACCACCGAAGAACCTACTACCGAGGCACCTGCCGTTCCCGTTGAGCCTACCGCGTACTATTCTGCCGAAGCGCTTGCTGCTCTGACCCCTGCCAATGCGACCGCCACGCTGGTGGACGGCTACGCGCACTTCCTGACCGGTACTGCCGATACTATGACCAATCCCTCTATTACGCTGAATGCCGAAGGCGAGGGCTATTCCGATATCATCGTCATCAAGTACCGCACCAACTGCGGCACGTACGGCTCTAACTTCTGGGGCACGCTGCTGCTCAACGGCACGGATGAGTTCAACGGCAACCGCAGAGACAGCGACAACTGGTTCTATTACGCGACCGACGGCTCCTGGAACATTCTGATCATGGACATGAGGAAGAACAAGCAGGGCTCCTCGGGCATACCCGATACCGATGTCACGGGCGGTGCTGCCATTACCTCCGTTGTGTACAATTTCTTTGATTACACGGGCAACGACGGCAAGATCGCAACTGCGGACGGTGAAGAAGAGTACATTGATATTGCGTACATTGCATTCTTCAACACCAAGGCAGACGCTGCAGCATCCTGCGAATAATCCATAACGTCATAAAAAAGCAACCGCGACCAATGGGTGATGTTCTTAGCGGAGAAATCAAAGGGAGTATGGGCATAGCCCGATGCATTTGTTATACAAATGCGAAACTTGCGATAAATAACAAAGAGAGAACGAAATGGAAATCCATTCTGTTCTCTCTTTTTCTGCTTTCTAATGAAATCGTGTCAAGCCACGATGAAATCTTCACTTCGTTCAGATGAAATCCAAGGCTACCGCCTTGGATGAAATCAAATCCGTCTTCCTTCTCCCTGCGAAGCAGGATTTCATCGCGTAAGCGATTTCACCCACCGCAGGTGGATTTCATCCGTCGAAGACGGATTTGACTGCGTGATTGTCCGTTAAGGACATCACGCTAAGTCGCGGTTGCTTTTTTGTTTATGTGGTAAGCGTAATATCACAGAGCGAGACGCCCGTGTCGCACAAAAATACGCCTGCCTTGCCGTCCGTCGCACCGATCTTGACGCTGCCGTACAGCGAGCCGTCGATCCAGATATTGACCGTATCCGCACCGATCTCCAGGGAGAACAGGTGGAAATCATTGGACGTAAAGAAGAAATTGGGTCTTGTGTAAAGCTCGGTTTCCTTGCCGTCCTGCACGTCAACAAGACGCAACAGACACTGCGCATGGCAAACGCGCAGCTCGCGGTAGCCGTTCTCACGGATGGCAAAGCGAATGCCGTAGCCGCGCACCCCGGAATTTTCCTCTGCGTGCTCAAGTCGGATGCCGCAGCCCAGCGTCAGCGTGCCGTATGCCTTGTTGGTGCACAGCAGCAAATCGCCGCTTGCACGCGCCTGCAGGTAAACCTTGCCGTCCTCGGAGAGCGGAGCGAAGTGCGCACCGCAATCAAAGTGCTCGCCAACCTTTTCCATAAACGCAGCCTCGCGAGCAAGTCTGATCGCCTCGTGGTCGACCTTGCTGTGAATTTGGCAGAGGTCAAAGACTGCGTAGCTGTCGGGAGCGTCGCCCACGCTCTCAAAGCCTACGAATACGTCGGCAGCCTCAGCCGTGATCTCAAAGGGAAGCTCCATGACGGTGGGTCTTGTACACTTGACCTCGCGCGACGCGATGACCTCGCCCGACTCGATCATGCAAACGATCATGCGCGCGCCCGCACCGCCCGTCATGACCTCGGCACTGAACGTGTGCTTGCCCATGGCAAGATACAGCCCTTGCACGGCGCGCACCGTGCCCGATTCGTATCTGCTGATGCGCCCCTTTTCCTTGTCGGCATAAATGACGGTATCAATGCTTTGCGCGTCTGCATTTCTAAACAGCGTCCAATTGGCAAGACCGCCCAGAGTAAAGTCACCGTTGCGGAAATTGTTTGTGGAGTGCACGCCGCAATCGGTCAGTACGTTGGTGCAGGCAATGGGACCCAAGGTGCAGTTGCCCTTGTAGCGGTTACCGAATACGCGCACGTTCTTGACGGGGGAATAGTCGTCGGTCTCGCTGTTATCAAAGGGTACTTTTCCGTTGTAGGGATTATCGGGCCACGTGCCCACGGGATTGACGCAAACAAGGTAGTTGTCGTAAGCCACCACGTCGCTGATCTCCTCCAGCTCCTGATTGGGGTCGTTGGTGCCCCACGTAATAAATGCCAAAGCCTTGCCGCCGCCCGAGTTGATATAGGAATGTGCGGCGGTGATGTGGCGGCAGGAGTTGTCCTCGCCCATCATGTTGGTCCACCAAAGAATGCCGCGCGGGTCAAAGTAGTGGCAGGACATGACCACGCCGTCATCGTTGGACTGGAAGAAACAGCGGTTGACCATGACGTGCTTAGCTCCCGCCACGCCAAAGCCGTCACCGCTGACACACTTGACCTCGTGCAGGCGCAGGTTGGCAAGATAAACGTAGCGCGAGTGGTTGTATTCGGTGTGGTAATTGTTGGAGCGAATGATCTCAAAGTCGCGGCACTCGCAATGCTCCACGCAGAAAAATCCGATGGGAATGAGGTGAATGCGATCGGGACAGCCCGAAGCATAGCCGGGCATATCCACGCCCTCCTCACTTCCCGTGTCCATCATGCGGATCGAGCCCTTACCCGTGATCTTGATATGGTGCAGATTCGCACCTTGAATGAGCGGCAGATTGCACACGTGCAGGCAATGCGTCCAGTTGACGCCGGGGATGACGCCGTCGTGTCCGTAGGTGACCTCGTAATCGTAGTCGCAGGGCAGCTGGGATTGCCACAGCACCGCACCGTCACCAAAATGCAGATCGACGTTGGAGCGCATGAGCAGGGAGGTTGCGATATAGCGGCGACCGTAAAAATCGTCCGATCCCGGCAGCAGCACGCGTCCGCCGCCCGCAGCAGCTACGCGGTCGATGGCGTCCTGAATGGCTTTGGTATCGTCGTGTACTGCGTCACCGTACGCACCGCAATCGGTAACCGAAAGCGTGTAGTCGGGCAGGTCAAAGGCGTAGGGATTTTGGTCAAATTCCTCGTAGTTTTCAATGTAAAATCTCTCGCACAGGCAAAGCGGCGCGCAACCCTCTGCCTCTGCAAAGGCGATGAGCTGATAGGGCAAGAGCGAGGTGCATTCGTCGTAAAGCGCAATGTCGTTCAGGGAAAACTCTGCTGCCAAAGGGCACTTTCCGACAAGACGCTTGCCCGCGGTGCTTTCCACGCCCGCAGCCGTCGGAGCATTTGCCATGGTGGTGGCGTAGATGCAGATGCTGCCGCCCGCGTAGGCGGTCAGCTTGTCCGTGTCTGCCTTGCCGCATACCGTGACCGTTTTTGCCGTGGGGTCTGCTGTGCAGGACGTGATTGCGCCCGCATAATCGA
This sequence comes from Eubacteriales bacterium, assembly GCA_045658965.1. Taxonomy (GTDB): domain Bacteria; phylum Bacillota; class Clostridia; order Oscillospirales; family CAG-272; genus SVQP01. The sequence goes on along the minus strand of JAZOVZ010000008.1, from coordinate 20,316 downwards.
TCAGCGGCTTTTCCTGCTCAAAGGAGTAGCGGTGAATGATGATCTCGCCCTCACCCTCGGCACAAAGCGTGAACTGCGCAAGTCTGCCGTCGCAGCTCGGCGTGTCGGAGAGATTGAAATAGTAGGCGTGCGCCTTGCCGTCGTTGATCAGTTCCACGCATTTGCCGCATTGTTCTGCGTGCTTGGAGGTGGTGTAGTACAGCCAAGCCTGCTTTGCGGTGGACTTGTTGGTCAGCACCATAAATACGGTATTGCGTCTGGGCATAAGCATATTGTAGGGCGTACCCGCACGGTCGGGGAAGAGGGGAGAGGTCAGGCTCGCTTTGCCGCCCAGCGTCAGCACCATCGCGCCACCGTCATCTGTCAGCGTACCGCCCTCGACTGCATAGAAGTGGGATTGTCCGCCCACCGTGCCAAGGTTGTCCAGCGCAAAGCCGTAGGCCATGGACACCTCCACCTCGGGCACGTCCCACACGGGATCGTAGGGGATCGCCTCCAAGGTCATGCGCACGGGCACAAAGTTCATCCCGAGCGTTGAGAACAGACGCGCCTTTTCGGTCATGTAGCAGACAGAGCAGAAGGACTCGCCCGACTCGCCCCACAGCGTGACGCGGCAAAGCATGCCCTCGCCCTTGGACTGTGCGATCATAAAGCCCGAAACCTCGGCAAAGCGCGCGCCCTGCTCGTCTGTCAGGGCAATTTCTATCGGATCTGCACCGTTTTTCAGCGTCCACGCGCCGATCGGCTCGGCAGCCTCAAAAATAAAACGACCGTTTACGTGGTTCTGCGACAGCGTCCAGGTATCTTGGAACGAATAGTCGGTCTGGCGGATCTTTTCATAAGTGTATTTGTCTTTGACAAGATAGCGTGACATAGGTGACTCCTTCCGCGTTTTGATTGATTTTAGTATAGCATAGATAGGAAAGGCTGTCAATGCTGCGGGTGGAATTTTTCAAACTCCAAAATCCTTGCAAAAACTTTGATATCCATTGACATGTGCGCAAAACTGTGGTATAATAAATAATTACAGAAAAGCAAGCAAAGGGGTGGTTTCATGGGCACAAACAAGCGTAAAGACGAGCTGGACGCGTTTTGGGATATCGACGGACTGATGCCCGCCAAGCGTGCCGCCGTGCAGCGCAAGGCAGGGGCGACGGATGCTGTCGAGGTGCAATTTGAGCGTGCCAAGCCGCAGCCGCAGACCGAAAACGCGCAAGCCAAGCTGACAAAAACCGCGCCACAAAAACGCCCACCTGTAGGGGCGGATTCCATATCCGCCCGCACTCCCGCCGCAACCGACGAACAACGCCCCGTAGGGCGGGGGCTTGCTCCCGCCGCAACCGACGGTCAACCTCCCGTAGGGCGGGGGCTTGCTCCCGCCGCATCAACCCCCGCACCCGAAAAGGTCTACGAAATGCAAAGCGGTCTTGTGCACCGCGTGAGCATCTACCCTTGGAAATCAGGGTACACCTATTACGAAAAATTCTGCCGTGACGGCGAATATCTGCGCCGCATCAAGGGCAAGGAAGCACCGCACGTGGGCTTTTTCTCCTATATGCCGCAGTACGGACAGATGACCAAGGCGCAGCTTGCCTACTATCTGTGGTGGCGTGAAAACATCATTCAAAACGGCACGTATCTGCCTGCCGATTACAGCTATATCCTGCTCAATATCTATGAGCTGATCAACCTGCCCGACGATAACCCCATCAAGGTACGTGACGCGCTTTGCAGGCTTTGGGTGGCGTACAAAAAGGACACCCCGCGCCTGGACCGCTATTTTGCCGAGTGGATCTGCGATTATTGTCTGTTGCACGGTCTGCCCGCGCCGGTCGAGCAGTTAGCACCCATTTGGGATGACGTGCTGGCGGTCGCCACGCTCAAGGAATTTTATCTTGATGCAGGTGACGGACGCACCGCGTCCTACGTGCGCGCGCTGCTTGCGTATTGCTGCCAGTATGACTACCGCAAGAGCAAGTTTGCCACGGGGGAGAGCAAGGCGCTGTACGATCAGATCATCCCCGGCGTATTGACGCATCTTCTGGAAACGGACGGTGAAGGGGCGAAGCTGCTGCGCGGCAAGGGAAACGTGCAGGATACCGTCATCAGCCGCGACAGCTACGTGGCAGCCCTTTGCTCGCACCGCATCAAAAAGCGTATTGAGGTGCAGTATTGCTCGGTGTCGCGCTCGCATGAACTGCGTATGGCGGTCACCGATATGGTCAAGTATACCGAAAACCGCATCCGCGCCCACATGGGTGTCAAATCGCGCCTGGGTGTTGCCGCGTTGAGCGATGCGGTCAAGCGCGAGATGGATACGTATCTCGACACCGTCGTACCGCGCATCAAGAACCCCGAGCGTGAGCAGGTGGCAGCGTATGAAAAGCTGTACGATCTGCCGCAAACACCGCTGGATCTTTCGCACAGCGCAGAGATCGAGCAAGCGTCGTGGGAGACCACCAAGCGTCTTGTCGAGGCATTTGAAGAGGCGGAAGCACCTGCCGAGCCTATGCAAGCACCCATACCTGCGCCTATCCCCACGGTAGGGGCGAACGTCGATTTGCCCGCAGATCAAGGTGACGACGCGCTCAAAACCGCCCTTGTCGGCTATCTGCCCTTTATGCGGGCGACTGCCGCTTGCGATACAGGGGCGCAAATGGCATTTTGCCGCAAGGCGGGAAAAATGATCGACGCGGTGGCGGATGAGATCAACGGTATCGCGGTCGAGGTGTTCGGTGACGTGATACTGGAAGAGGGTGACGGCGGCTACGTCATCATCGACGATTACAGGGAACAGCTGCGTTCCCTTTGGGAGGAATAATCATGGATCAGAAAATACAACAACAAGTTCCCAGACGCGTGCTCGGTGCACTGCTGGCATCGGTTTCGGCAGGTGTCGTACCGCGCTCGGGGGCTCCCTATATTGCAATCGGCAGACAGGACGAGATCGCCGCACTCTTATCCGACCTCGAGCAGGTCAACGAGGGCGGTGCGGGTATGCGCTTTTTGGTGGGTAGATACGGCAGCGGCAAGAGCTTTTTGATGCAGCTGATCCGCGGCTATGCCCTTGAGCGCGACTTTATCACGGCAGACTGCGACCTCTCGCCCGAGCGCAGACTGTACGGCACGGGCGGCAGCGGTGTGGCTACCTACCGCGAGCTGATGAAAAACCTTGCGTCCAAGGCATCTCCCGACGGAGGCGCGTTGCCCAAGATCATTGCAAGATGGATCGCTTCCTTGCAAGCTGAACTGGTAGCAGAGGGCTCTTCGCCCGATTCCGTTACCTTTGAAGCCGCACTCAACGCGCGCGTCATGCACAAGCTTGCCCAGGTGGAATTTTTGGTGGGCGGCTTTGATTTTGCCCGCGTGATCACGGCTTATTACCGCGCCTATATGCGCGGCGGCGAGGATGACCGCGAGATCATGAGTGCCTGCCTGCGCTGGCTGCGCGGTGAGTTTTCTACCAAGACCGAGGCAAAGGGCGCGCTCGGATTCTCGGTTTCGGTCATCATCGACGACGATAACTGGTACGATTTTCTCAAGCTGTGGGCGTCCTTGGTGCGCCTGATGGGTTATCGCGGACTTGTAGTGTTTATCGACGAGTGCGTCAACCTTTACAAGATCGTGCACCGCGTCAGCCGCGAGAATAACTATGAAAAGATCCTTTCCATGTTCAACGATACGCTGCAAGGCAGAGCCCCCGGCTTGGAGATCGTGTTTGGCGGTACGCCCCAGTTTTTGGAGGACACGCGCCGCGGACTTTTCTCTTACGAGGCGTTGCGCTCGCGTCTGTGCGACAGCCGCTTCACCATGGAAGGGTATAAGAATCTGATCGGTCCTGTCATCCGTCTGCGCAGACTTTCGGACGACGAGCTGTTTGCGCTGCTTTCGCGCATCACCCAGCTGTACGCGCAGTATTACGGTGTGCAGCCCCGCGTGTCGCAGGAGCAGCAGGTGATCTTTTTGCAGGCATGCCTCTCCAGAGCGGGCGCTGACAGCATGATCACGCCGCGTGAGATGCTGCGCGACTATATGACCGTGCTCAACGTGCTGATGCAGAATCCCGAGGCAAAATTCGAGGACGTGGTCAAGACCGCACCGTCCGTGGCTACTCCGGTAGGGGCGAATCACGATTCGCCCGCACCTGCGGACTCTGCGCGCAAATTCACCCCCGATGACCTTGACTTCTGATAAGGAGGGAAGCGCATGACCAAAGCAGACGAGATATTTGAACGGTTTCCCGATTTTATCAGGGAATTTATCTATACGAATACCTGGGATTCTCTGCGCCCCGTGCAAATGGCAGCAGCGCAGACGCTGTTTGAGACCGACCGTAATCTGCTCTTGACCTCGTCCACCGCAAGCGGTAAGACCGAGGCTGCCTTCTTTCCCATTCTTACCGAGCTTTGGGAAAATCCCCCCGCAAGTGTGGGCGTCATCTATATAGCACCCTTAAAAAGTCTGATCAACGACCAGTTTTACCGCATCGAGCAGCTGCTGGATCAAAGCGGCATTCCCGTGACGCATTGGCACGGTGACGTTGCCGCCTCGCATAAGCGTAAGCTGCTTGAAAATCCGCGCGGCGTGCTGCAGATCACGCCCGAATCCTTAGAGGCAATGCTGATCGGACGCTCCAACGATATTCCGCGTCTGTTTGGTGACTTACGCTATGTGGTCATTGACGAGATCCATACGCTGACGGGCACCGACAGAGGCAACCAGATCCGCTGTCAGCTTGACCGCATCACGCACCTGATCGGGCATGACGTGCGCCGCGTGGGGCTTTCCGCCACCATTGGTGACCCGCAGGGCGCAGCGGCATGGCTTGGCGAGGGAACGGACAGGGAAACCGACGTGCCCGAATTTCCCGAGGGCAAGATCCGCTGGAGATTGGGACTTGAGCATTTCTACGTGCAGAACCCCAAAGCAACGCAGAGCAAGGACGAGTCCGAGAAGGATGGCGAGGAGGCGATCGAAACGCCCGCCATGCTGGATGCGGGCTACGAGTACGCCTACGATTGCGTCAAAGACAAAAAATCTCTGGTGTTTTCCAACTCCAGAGAAGAGACCGAATACGTGTGCGCTACCATGCGCCAGATCGCGCGCGCAAGAGGGGATCAGGACGTGTTTTTGATCCACCACGGCAATCTGTCGGCATCCTTGCGTGAGGAAGCCGAGCTCAAAATGAAAAATGAGGAAGAGTTTGCCGTCACCTGCGCGACGGTCACCATGGAGCTGGGCATTGACATCGGCCGCCTTGAGCGCGTGCTGCAAAATCAGGCACCCAACTCGGTCAGCGGCTTTTTGCAGCGCCTTGGTCGCTCGGGCAGACGCGGACAGCCGCCCGAGATGATGATGGTGTTCCGCGAGGAAGACCCGCTGCCCAATACCCCTTTGCCGCAGCTGATTCCGTGGGAGCTTTTGCGCGGCATTGCCATCGTGCAGCTTTATATGGAGGAACGCTTTATCGAGCCGCCCATGCAAAAAAAGCTGCCGTATTCGCTGCTGTTCCACCAGACCTTGAGTATTCTTGCCGCGCAGGGCGAGCTGACGCCCGCTGCGCTTGCAGCCAAGGTGCTTTCCTTGCCGCCTTTCCTTAGTGTGCGCAAGGAAGATTACAAGGTGCTCATGATCTCCATGCTCAACAATGATTTCCTTGAAATGACCGAGGAAAAGGGACTGATCGTGGGCTTGGCGGGCGAAAAGCTGCTCAAAAGCTTCCGCTTTTACGCCGTATTTAAGGATAGCGAGGACTACACCGTGCGCTGTGGCTCGGACGAGATCGGCACCATTACCACGCCGCCCCCCGTGGGTGACCGCTTCGCCTTGGCAGGGCGTGTGTGGGAGGTGGAGGAGCTGGATATTGCGCGCAAGCTGATCTACGTCAAATCGGTCGAGGGCAAAATGGAGATCTCCTGGCCCGGTGACTTTGGTGAGATCCATACCAAGATCCTTGAGCGCATGAAGCAGATTCTGATCGAGGATACCGTATATCCTTATCTCAAGGACAACGCCCGCGCACGTCTTGACGTGGTGCGCCACGTGGCAAGAAATACCGGCATGCATGAGCATTCGCTCATCCACTTGGGTGGGTACAGCTGGTGCCTCTTTCCGTGGCTTGGCACGCGCGCCTTCCGTACGCTGCGTCGCCTACTCAAAAAGCACGCAAAGCAGCTTGGCATTTCGGGCATTGAGTTTGAGGGCTGCTATTATATCACCTTCAAAATGGAAAAGAGCGGGGATTTTGCGCTGATCGGGGAGCTTTGCCGCATTGCAGGGGAGGGGATTGATCCCGAATCCTTGGTGGAAGCGAGCGAGCTGCCCGTGTTTGAAAAATACGACGATTACGTGCCCGGTGATCTGCTCAGACAGGCGTACGCCACCGACCGGTTGACCGTGCCGCCCGTGGTACAGCGATTGCACGAGATATTGGAAGAGTATTAACGCCGCGCCGTATAGTCGATCAGCAAAACACCGCCGCACAGCACCACAAGACCGCCGAGTATGTGTTCAATGGCGGGTATGTACGCCGTGCCGATCAAGCCGGGGTTTTGCGTAAATGCTGCCTCAACGCGTACCGCCGTATCGCATGCGGCAAGCGCAAGTGCGTTCAGCCCGCCCAAAGCCGTGTAAAAGGCAGGTGCGGTCAGGGAATAGTTTCTTGCTTTTCGTTTGATGCGTGTCATGTGCACTCTCCTTTCTTTGCTTCGATTTTATCATAAAAATGCGAAAAATGCCAGCGGAAAGCAGAGGAAGTGCGGGAAGGGATTGCCTTAAAACCTCTAAATGTAGAAATTTTCTGTAATTTTTCAAATATTTAACACAATATGTTGTGTAAGGTCTTTACAAACGCAGAAAAATGTGTTATACTTGTTACAAGGAATTTTTTCTTTCGGAGGAAGAGTATTTATGAATTGTCCCGCTTGTGGATATGCAGAGAGCAAGGTTGTAGATTCCCGTCCCGTAAACGATGGTGCGAGCATCCGCCGCAGACGCGAATGCCTGCAGTGCCAAAAGCGTTTTACCACGTTTGAGATCATGGAGTCGGTGCAGATCTTCGTTGTCAAGAAAAACGGAGAAAAGCAGCTCTTTGATAAGTCCAAGCTGCTTGTCGGTGTACTCAAAGCAACGCAAAAGCGTCCCGTAAACGCAGAGGAGATTGTCAACCAGATTGAGATGGATCTGCAAAACTCGCTGCGCCAGGAGGTCAATTCCCGTGAGCTTGGTGAGATGGTCATGGATATTCTGCGCGAAAAGGACGAGGTTGCATATGTGCGCTTTGCCTCGGTCTACCGCGAATTTAACGACATTGATTCCTTCATGACCGAGCTCAAATCGCTCAAGCGCCGCAATTCCAAAAAGAAAGCTGAATAATATGATATAAAAAAGATCGAAACGTGACAAATTTCGGTCTTTTTTGTTGCATTTTTTAAGTCTTTATTGTATAATGGGAGTGTAGAGAAGTGATAAAGGAGCTGTTTATGGCGACAAAGAAAAAATCCCATATGAGAAAGGTGTATTTTCTGCGCTTTCTGTATCGCGTATGTGTGCTGATCGCGCTTGGCGTGTTGTTGGCAGTCAGACCCGAAACTGCCGACGTTATCGGGGGAACAGCCGTGTTCTCGCAGTTTCATCCCACGCACTTGTTTTTGTATGTTCTGTGGGGCATCTGGACGTTTGATATGATCTTTCAGATCGTGCCCAGCAAGGGCTGGTTTGCACTCGGCTCGCAAAAGGTATTTCACCGCAACTATAGCCCCTGCGCAAATTGCGAAAAGGTGGATCGCCGTGCGTTGCGCAAAAGGTATTTCAAGGAGGGTCTGCGCATTTGGTATTTCTGGGGACCCTTGACCGCCGCTTTGGCTGTTGCATGGTTTTTGTGGCTGGAGCCCATGGGCGCATATTGGTTTCCGCTTTTGTTCGTGGCGGCATTTTACGTGTGTGATCTGATCTGCGTGCTGTTCTGGTGTCCTTTCCGCGTGTGGTTCATGAAGAACCGCTGCTGCACCACCTGCCGTATCTTCAACTGGGATCATTTTATGATGTTCACGCCCTTTCTGTTTGTCCCCGGGGTATATACCTGGTCGCTGGCGGGCTTGTCGATTGTCATCATGGTCATTTGGGAAATTCAGGTCTTTACCCACCCCGAACGCTTTACCGACGCGTGCAATGATTCGCTCAAATGCAAGAATTGCACCGACCGCTTGTGCGGAAAGTTTTAATGAAACCATAATCATATTTCTGCGGGAGCAAGCCCCCGCCCTACATCGTACCCATCAACAAATCCAAACTCATTAGGTTTGGGTTAAAACGGGCGTAGGGCGGGGGCTTGCTCCCGCCTATGAATAGTTGTGCATTAAAAATGGTAGGGCGGGGGCTTGCTCCCGCCGTTATAATAAAATGCAGAAAACCGCTCTATTGAGCGGTTTTCTACTATATTTCTGTGTTTTTATAACTCAAACAATTTGATCATGGCAATCGCACTGCCGCCTTCGTACTCACGCACCTCGCCAAGAGCGAAGAAATGCCCCTGCGCATCACAGATGCGCACGCGCTGACCGACGGCAAAATCCGTGCGGATCTTGCTTTGGTAGATCTCACAGCCGTTGCGGCAAAGACGTGCGTAAAAATCCGGGAGGTTGACGGCGGGATGCTCCGAAAACAGCACCTCAACGGGGAGCAGGCGGGCAAGTCGCGTCTCGTCGTCCATCTGTTCAAGCTCGTCGGTCGTGATGCACTCGTCCAAGCCAAAGCCGCCCGTTTGCACGCGCTCCAAGGTCGCCATTGCACCGCCGCAGCCAAGAGCCGCGCCAATGTCGGCACACAGCGTGCGGATATACGTGCCGCCCGAGCAATCCACGGTCAAAACGTAATCGGTAGGGGAGTCGGTCGGCTCGCAGGAAAGCGCATAGATTTCAATGGGGCGTGCTTTTCTTTCCACCTCGATACCCTTGCGTGCCAGGTCACAAAGCTTTTGTCCGTCCACCTTGAGTGCGCTGTACATGGGCGGGATCTGCTCTATCGTTCCCACAAAGCGTCCGCATACCTCTGTAACCTTTTCGGGAGAGGGGAGCGCGTCGGACGTGGTCAGCACCGTTCCCGTGGTGTCCTCGGTGTCGGTGGTTACCCCCAAGCGCAGCGTCGCGCGGTAGACCTTGCGATCGTGGCTGACGTACTCGCAAGCCTTTGCAGCTCTGCCCACAAGCACCACCAAAACTCCTGTCGCCATAGGGTCAAGCGTGCCCGTGTGTCCCACGCGCTTGGTGTGCATGGCGCGGCGCACCTTGTATACGATGTCGTGCGAGGTCGCGCCCGCGTGTTTATTGATCAGAAGAATGCCGCTGGGCTCTACTGCAGGGGTGTTCATGCGGGGAAGCGCACGTGCGCAGAGTAGATGGGCATGCCCTTGGAGGAGAAGTTTGCCTCGTATTCGGTCATGACGTTACTTGCTGCCAGCTCGCTTGCGTGCAGATCCTCGGTCTTCCAGACGATCTCCAAGCCGCAAGCCTCAAACTCTTCCAGGCTGAAGAAAAACAGATCGTGATTGTCGGTCTTGAATTTGAGCATACCGCCGGGGACTAACAGCTCGCGGTACTTTTCAAGGAAACCGCGGTGGGTCAGGCGACGCTTTTTGTAGCCGCTCTTGGGCCAGGGATCGCTGAAATTGAGATAAATGGTGTCAAGACAATGCGCGGGCAGCCATTCGGGCAGATTTTCCGCATTGCCGATGATAAAGCGCAGGTTGTCGGGGCGGGTATCAGCGCATGCGCTTGCCTTTTCAAGAGCAAGACATGCCACGTCCGCCACGCGTTCCATGGCGATCATATTGACCTCGGGAATTGCCGCAGCAGTGCCGCAGGCAAACGCACCCTTGCCGCAGCCGATCTCCAATGCGAGAGGCTTTTTCTCGGAAAAGGGGGCAGAGGGGTCGTTCACAAGCAGCTCGGGATGCTCAATCAGCAGCTCGGAGCAAGCGGCGATGCGCTCAGCACCGTGCTTTTTTCTTCTCATTCTCATGGTATATACCTCAAATGCGCAGCATGTATTTATACGTTGAAACGGAACAGAACGATGTCGCTGTCCTGCATGACGTATTCCTTACCCTCACTGCGGTAAAGACCTGCATCCTTACAAGCGGCAACGCTGCCCAGCTTGACCAGATCGTCAAAGGAGACAACCTCTGCACGGATAAAGCCGCGCTCAAAGTCGCTGTGAATCTTACCTGCAGCCTGAGGAGCCTTGGTGCCCTTGGTGATGGTCCAAGCGCGAACCTCCTTGGGGCCTGCGGTCATGTAAGAGGTCAAGCCCAGAAGGGAATAGCTTGCCTTGATCAGCTTGTCAAGACCGCTCTCCTCAATGCCCATGTCCTCCATGAACATTGCCTTTTCATCAGCGTCCAGCTGTGCGATCTCGGCTTCGATGCCTGCGCAGATCCACATGATCTCGCTCTGCTCGCTCTTTGCGTATTCCTTGAGCTTGACGTAAGCGGGATTACCGAGAGGCTCGCTGCCTGCGTCGTCCTCGCTGACGTTAGCCACGTAGATAACGGGCATACGGGTCAGCAGATGGGTATCAGAGAGCAGCTCTTCCTCGTCGGGCGTCAGCGCAACGGTGCGCGCGCAAAGACCCTCCTCAAGAGCGGCAAGGATCTTCTTGAATACCTCCATCTGTGCTGCGAGCGACTTGTCGGCACGCATAGCCTTGGTGGTGCGCTCGATTCTGCGCTCCATCATTTCCATGTCGGAAAGAATGAGCTCCATGTTGATGGTCTCCAAATCACGCATGGGGTCAATGCTGCCCTCAACGTGGATAATGTCGTCATTTTCAAAGCAACGAATGATGTGCAGAATTGCATCACACTCGCGGATGTTGGAAAGGAACTGGTTGCCCAGACCCTCGCCCTTGGATGCACCCTTGACAAGACCTGCAATGTCAACGAACTCGCAAACGGCAGGGGTCAGCTTTTCGGGCTTGTACATTTCTGCCAGCACGTCCAGACGCTTGTCCGGTACGGGCACGATGCCCACGTTGGGTTCAATGGTGCAGAAGGGGTAGTTTGCGGATTCAGCCCCCGCATTGGTCAGGGCGTTGAACAGGGTGGACTTGCCTACGTTGGGCAAACCGACAATACCAAGTTTCATGTTTTCATATCTCCAAATTTCTAAATTTTTGCGTAGCCATAATTATACATTATAATTATAAACTATTTTTTCTCGTTTTGCAAGTCCTTCGGGCAATTTTCCCGTTGGCGAAACGGAGAAAAAGAGCATGCTCGATCTTGATGCGTATGGGGAATTACACAAAAAGCAGACACGAACATATAAAAAAGCAATCTGTTTTTTGCAAAACCTATTGACACCCGCATGGGAGTGTGCTATAATAACTGTGCTATAGCAAGTATCACAGTTGGAGAATTCTCATGATTATCATTGACCACAACAGTAAAACGCCTGTTTACGAGCAGATCAAGGTGCAGATTTTGTCCCTGATTACCTCGGGCGTACTGTCCCCGGGTGATAAGCTCCCCTCGCTGCGAACCCTCGCTGCCGATCTTTCCCTCAACTTCAACACAATCAAAAAGGTGTTTGCACAGCTGGAAGAGGACGGCGTGATCATTACGGTGCAGGGTAAGGGCTGCTTTGTTGCCGATAATGCAAGGGATAACCGCGCCGTACAGGACAAAGCCGAGGTCGCTTTGCGAGAAGCGATGGCGGTTGCCAAAGCCTCGGGGGTCTCAAAGGAGGCAGCCGAGAAGATTTTGGCAGAAACATTTGGGTAATACCCAAGTTTCGCATTTTTTCAGAAAGGAAACCATTCTCATGATTGAGATCAACTGCGTCAGTAAGTCCTTTGGTGACAAGACTGTGCTGGACGACGTCACAGTAACGGTATGTGACGGCTCTATATACGGTCTTGTAGGCTACAACGGAGCAGGAAAGACCACCCTGCTTTGTCTCATTGCAGGACTGTATGCCCCGGATCAGGGCAACATCACGGCAGATATTGAGAGCATTGGTGGAGTCAGCGGGAAATTGAACGTTTACGCCTCCGAGGCGGCCCGTCGAGACATTTTCTTTATCCCCGATGAGCCCTATATCCTGCCCCAAGCCAGCCTTAACACTATGGCAGCTTTTTACCGTGGCTTCTACCCACGTTTTTCTATGGAGACCTTCGATAAACTCACCAAGATTTTCGGTCTCGATCCCAAAAAGAAGCTCAACGGCTTCTCCAAGGGCATGAAGCGGCAGGCAGCCCTGATTTTGGGGCTTTCCTCCCGCGCCCGCTATCTCCTTTTGGATGAAAGCTTTGACGGTCTGGATCCCACCGTCCGCATGACGGTGTGCGATCTGCTGTTGGAGTACATGGCAGAAACTGGTGCTACTATTATCATGGCGTCCCACAATCTCCACGAAATTGAGCATATCTGTGACACCGTGGGAATGCTCAACGGCACCCACATCGTTTACAGTTGCGAGATTGACACCATCAAGGAGCAGTACGTCCGTATCCGCGCGGGCTTTGACCGCGAGGCAAGCGCCGAGATGCTTGCCGACATTCCCCACGGGGATCTGCTGGTCAGCGGAAAGGTCCTGTCCTTTATCAGCGAGACCGCTGCCGATACTGTCAAGGCGCACTTGGAAAGCCTTGGCGGACTCTGGCTGTTTGAGACCTATCCCATGTCCTTGGAGGACGTATTCAAATATGAAATGAGGAAGGGAGGGAAGAGTTATGACATCGAAGGTCTCTTCGATAGCCAAGCGTAAATTCACTCCCATGCTCCACGAGATGCTTTGGACAGTCCGCCGTTACTGGTGGGTGGCATTCTCGGGGATGCTGCTGTTCTCCCTGCTCACGATCGTGGGCAAACGACTGGAAGGGAACCAACCCAATACCTTTACACTGATCATGCAGGATTCCGAGGTGTTCATGCAGGTAGCAGCCGTGTTTTTCGGTGTGTTCGCAGCCTTCTGTATGTTCCGATTCCTCTGGAGCCGTCGGGAGAGCGTGCTGTATCTTTCTGTCGGCACTTCCCGCGTAAAGCAGTTCATTTTGCGTTACGTATTCGGCTTTGTTTCGGTGGCTCTTGGAATCATTGTGCCGTTCTTTATTACGTATTACACCGAAATTGCCGAGGTGGGCGACGATTATTTCGGCTTGTGCGCTCACTATACCACCGTTTACGTGGCAAGCCTTTTGCTGATCTCCTTGCTTACCTATACCGTGGCTGTGCTGATCGCGGTGCTGTGCGGGAACTTCCTGTGCGCGCTGCTCTCAACTGCCGGTGCGCTGGGTGCGCCCTATGCCGTGCTGTGGGGCAGTCAAACCATGCTTCGCTTTTATTTGTTCGGTTCACCCCAGGGCAGAACTTTGCTTGCAGATCACTTAGACGCGGGTCTGTTTACCATGTACAGTGAGCAGTTGGCTTACGTTGAATTTTCTAAGTCTCTGCTCGATCGCTATGTCGTGATTGCAGATCACAGCGGCATTACGCTTGCGGAGCAATATAAGGCGGAAATGGCTACGCTGCCCGTGGGCAGAACCACGCTTCTGATCGTGCTCATGGTCGCCTTGGCAGTTATTGCAGGCTTTGCCTACTGCCGCCGTCCTGCTGAGCACGCAGGAAAAGCCACCGTCCATCCCATCCTGTCCCATGCCGTTGCCGTGGCTGGCGGGTTCTGTGTCGCTGCACTCGTGCTGACGGCAAAAGCCCCCACCGAGGGATTCCTCGGCACCGCTATTCTCACCGCGCTGTTTGTGATCGCTTTCATCCTTGCTGCAGCCCTGCTGCGCTTGCTCCTGACGCGCGATCCCAAGGGTGTGATCAAGCATTATTATATCCCCTGCGGCGCGGGCGCGGTTGGTTTGGTGATGGCAATTTTGCTTGGTACGGGTTGGTTCGGCTACGCAACCTATATCCCCGATCCCATGGACGTGCAATCGGTCACCGTGACCTATAATCAGAACATCACGCTGCTTTCCCACCTGGGACAAGGCGGTTTTTCAAGCGGGCATGCTCCCGATTTTAAGGGCTCCACCATGTCAGGTATGAGCGACGGCACGACTCTTTACAATTTCCTGTACGCCTACGGCTTTGATCTGAACGAGAACACTCTTCCCGTGCTGATTCTCCCCGAGGATATCGACACAGCCGTTTCCATTCATGAAGCCGTGATTGCGGACGGCAGGCAGACCTTCACGGGCAAGCCCTCAGACGCGCATGCCGAATCTGTCGTGCCCGTATTCTACAGTGTGACTTATACCTTGAAAAACGGCAAAACCGTGGAGAGATACTACGAGTATCTGACCCTTGCTTCGTTGGAAAAAACAGTACAGGCTGAGGACACGCAAGCCTTTGGCGAGGAGATCGCAAAGTCTCACGCTGACAGCTACTTCAGTGAAGCAGACGCTTTTGAATTCGGTGATCCGTTCTTTGCAAATTTCACTTCCGTGACTCTTTCGGAGCAGGATCGTAGAACGCTGATTGCCGCGCTGGATAAAGATAACGCCATGTTGAGTGCAAACGACCGCTATTTCTCCAAGGATGCAGAAGATGAGGTCATCGGCATCATCCGTGCCAGACGAGTCATGCCTGATGCCTTTATGGAAGGCACTCATCCCGCTGAAGACCTCTACGAGACCTACTACGTTACCGAGGCATGGGTGAATACCCTGGCATTCGTTCGAGAGAAGGGACTGGAATCCCACTTCGAAACCGACTATACCGTTACCGACGTGCGCTACCAACGCTATACTCCCCGCTATATGCTCGACAGATATGGCATGGCTGCGTCCTACGTTTTCTTCTCCTGCGAGAACACGGTGCAGATCCGTCTCCTTGACAGCTTCAATGGTCGCGACGTAAAAGGCAGCGTGGTCCTCGCTACCGAACCCGTCCCGGCTGACAAATGGGACGCTTATCTGGAAAACTCCCGTCCAGTGGCTCTTATGACCCGCCCTGGTGTGATGGTGCAGATCATTCTCACCAACCAAAAGGGAGAGGAGAAGCTGGTGACAAGATACCTCTACGACCAGGACATGCCCGAGTAAATGATCGGGTACAATCAAAAAGCCCCCGAATGCTTGGAAATTCGGGGGCTTTGAAATTGTGAAAAATTTGCCGAAAAGTATTGACAACTGATTTTTATGGTGCTATAATAGTCTCAAATTTGAATATCACAAATAACGACTGTGATGAAGAGGGTCGGAATGCGCGTGTACAGAGAGTTGTCGGGCGGTGCGAGACAATGGCGGAGCGTTCCGCATGACCTATCACTTCTGAGTCGGAGGACCGAAAGGTTTGCGTACTTCGTGCGCTTGCCAAGTAGACTCCTTCCGTATTGCTGCGTAAAGGCAAAGGGCTTGACAGAGTCCGGTAAGTGACGGAATTTTCCGTAATTTGAGTGGTACCGCGGGTAATGAACTCGTCTCAAAGGGTTTCTTTTGAGGCGGTTTTTTGTTTTATTCGGATTTGTAATCATTTTGGAGCAAAAGGAGACAAGAAAATGGATTACAGCTTAAAAGAGGTTGCAGGGAGAATCAAGGACCTGCGAGAGGCGAAGGGGTACAGCCCCGCCGAGCTTGCAAAGCTGACGGGCGTGTCGGTCGAGGATTATCTGCTGCTTGAGCAGGGTGAGACCGATTTCAGCTTTACTTTTATCTATAAGTGTGCCAAGGCGTGTGACGTTGAAGTGGTTGACCTTCTCGAAGGCCGAAGCACCACGCTGACCTCTTTTGCCATTACCAGAAGAGGAGAGGGACTCAAGATCCTCAAGCAGCACGGCGTTGAATATAATAACCTTGCCCCCAAGTTCAAGGATAAGCTTGCAGAGCCGTTCTTGGTTAAATTCCCGTATATCCCCGAGGAACAGAACGCGCCCATGAAGCTCAACTCGCACAACGGTCAGGAATTTGACGTTATCGTAAAGGGCTCCTTAAAGGTGCAGGTCGGCAACCATGTGGATATTTTGCACGAGGGCGACTCCATTTTCTATAACAGCTTGATTCCCCACGGCATGATCGCCGTCAGCGAGGGCGGCTGTGAGTTCCATGCTGTTGTACTCAATCCGCAGGACGGACTTGTCAGCGAAGAGTACCCCGAGGTGCCCTTCACGGCACCCAAGGCGGTGGAGGTCGAAAGCACCGCCGTCACCGTTGCGGATAATTTCATTGAATCCTCTTACGACGAGAACGGCGTATTCAACGGCATCAAATTCAAGAATGCCGATCAGTTCAACTTTGCATTTGACTGCGTGGACGCGATTGCCAAGAAGAGCCCCGATAAGCTTGCTATGATGTGGGTGGCAAACGACAAGACCGACCGCAGATTTACGTTCGCCGACATGAAAAAGTATTCGGCGAAGACCGCCAACTACTTTGAATCTCTTGGCATCAAGAAGGGTGACACCGTCATGCTGGTGCTCAAGCGTCATTATCAGTTCTGGTTCTGCATGCTGGCATTGCACAAGATCGGTGCGATCGCCATCCCCGCGACCAATCAGTTGGTCGAGCACGACTTTTCCTACAGATACAAGGCAGCAGGCGTTAAGGCGATCGTGTGCACCGCAGACGGTGAGGTTGCAAACGAGGCAGAGAAGGCTGCTGCAGATTTCCCCGGTATGCGCAAGATCCTTGTCGGCGGCAAAAAGGAAGGCTGGCACGATTATAACGTAGAAATGGAGCGCTTCAGCACGCACTATTTCCGCACCGAGGATACCCCCTGCGGCAACGATCCCATGCTCATGCTGTTCACCTCGGGCACAACGGGATACCCCCGTATTGCGACCCACTCTTACAAGTACGCGCTGGGGCATTATCCCACCGCAAAGCATTGGCATAACGTCAAGCCCGGCGGCTTGCATTTCACCATTTCCGATACCGGTTGGGGTAAGGCACCCTGGGGCAAGCTGTACGGTCAATGGCTGTGCGAGGCGGCAACCTTTACCTATGACTTTGACCGCTTCCACTCCGAGGACATTCTGCCCATGTTCGCGAAATACGGCATTACCACCTTCTGTGCGCCTCCTACCATGTATAGATTCTTTATCAAGGAAGACCTTTCCAAATATGATCTTTCCTCCATTCAGTATGCCACCACGGCAGGCGAGGCCCTCAACCCCGAGGTGTTCAATCAGTTCAAGAAGGCAACGGGGCTGACCATCATGGAAGGCTTTGGTCAGACCGAGACCACGCTGTCGATTGCCAATTTCGTCGGCTCTACACCTAAGATCGGTTCTATGGGCAGACCCAGCCCGCTCTACGACGTGGCGATCCTGGATCCCGACGGCAATCCCTGCCCGATGGGTGACACGGGCGAGATCTGCATTCGCGTGGGGGATGAAGCCCCCTGCGGTCTGTTTATCGGCTACTATCAGGACGAGGAAAAGACGCGCGACGTATGGCACGACGGCTATTACCACACCGGTGACCAGGCAACCATGGACGAGGACGGCTACCTTTGGTACGTCGGTCGTATCGACGACGTCATCAAGTCCACGGGCTACCGCATCGGTCCGTTTGAGATCGAGAGCGTGATCATGGAGCTGCCCTACGTGCTGGAATGTGCCGTGACGCCCGTGCCCGATGAGGTGCGCGGACAGATCGTCAAGGCGACCATCGTGCTTGTCAAGGGCACGGAAAAGACCGAAGCACTCAAAAAGGAGATTCAGGAATACGTCAAGACGCATACCGCGCCTTACAAGTACCCCAGAATCGTCGAGTTCGTGGACGAGCTGCCCAAAACCATCAGCGGCAAGGTCAGACGTGTGGAGATCCGCAAAAACGACCTGCAGAAGCTGCAGAAATGAAAATTAAGGGGCTAAGCCAAATGGCTTAGCCCCTTTGCAATTGTGAAGATGTGAAAGAGCGTCCGTTTGATGCACCTCATCCACCGCAACCGCGTCGAGGCTTCTCAACTCAACGCCTCGAATCCTCTCCGCTGCGGTCCCCCTTCCCCAGCGGGGCAAGGCTTATTTTGGTTGCCCTTATCGATAAAACCAAGCAAGACGGACACAATAATTGCCTTCACCGTAACGGTCTACCTAACGCAACAGATGCGCAATGAGAGCCTTGCCCCGCTGGGGAAGATATTTGCAAGCAAATTAGACCGCAGCGGAAGCAGAAACGAGCAGCGCGAGTTTCAATGACGCGGTTGCGGTGGATGAGGTTCATCGTAGGGACGCTCCTTCAGCAAAAACGGACATTCCCTTGCAAAACTACTAAATTACATAGACCAAATAGTACAAAAAGGGCTATAGTCAACTATAGAGTCAAGAGCTTTTTCCAAAGTTTGTTATGATTTTTGTTTTTATATTCCACGCATTTTCTCAAAACTGCATAGACAATTCTCGCAAAACATGCTATAATGAAGTATCAAAACAAACGGAGGTATCCTATGGGGAAGCATTATCTTGTCAACGATTCGCTGTTTTATGCGGGCAACGAGTACGTTGCCAAAAATCCGTATCTGCAAATGGAGGCGGAGGACGCGCCGCTGCCCACTTATGCCGAGGCGAAGGACAAATTGCCGCGCCCCGTATGGCAAGGGCATGATGCAGCACTTGCGTGCTACGACAAGGTATGGGAAATCGCCTTCCGCAATTTGCGCAAGCCCAACGCTGCTGCGGGCTTTGTGTCCAATTTTATCGATACGGCGTTTAACGGATACCTGTTTATGTGGGATTCTTCGTTTATCGTGATGTTTGGCAGATATGGCTCGCAGGTATTTAACTTCCAAAAGACCTTGGACAATATGTATTCGCACCAGCACAAGGACGGCTTTATTTGCCGCGAGATCTGTGAGAGCGAGCCCGGGGAGCAATTCCAGCGCGACGATCCCGCATCCACGGGTCCCAACATTATGCCTTGGTGCGAGTGGGAGTATTTCCAGCTGACAGGGGATCGGGAACGTCTTTCCCGCGTGTTCTATCCGCTGCTGGCTTATCATAAGTGGCTGCAGCTCAACCGCACCTGGCGCGACGGCAGCTATTGGTCCTGCGGCTTGGCGTGCGGCATGGATAACCAGCCACGTGTGGAAAAGCAGTACAGCGACCATTGCTCGCACGGTCACGGCATCTGGATCGATGCCTGCATTCAAATGGTCATCAGCGGCAAGGTGCTGATCGAGATGGGCAAGATCCTCGGTCACGAGCAGGATACGGCTTGGCTGGTGCGTGAGGTCGAGATGCTGACCGAGCTGATCAATGATAAGCTTTGGAGCGAGGAGGATGCGTTTTACTACGATATGTGGCGTTCGGGTCTTTCGGGCGTCAAGAGCATCGGTGCATACTGGTCGCTGCTTGCCGACATCGTGCCTGCAGAAAGATTGCCGCGCCTGATTGCGCATCTGGAAAATCCCGCGGAGTTCAAGCGACCCCACCGCGTGCCCACGCTGTCAGCCGATCACCCCGAGTACAACGAGAACGGTGCTTATTGGAAGGGCTCTGTATGGGCACCCACCAATTATATGGTGCTCAAGGGACTTGAAAGGGTAGGGTATCACGATCTCGCGCACGAGATCGGCTGCAATACCTTGGAAAACGTGGTCAAGGTGTACCTTGAGACCGGCACGGTTTGGGAGAATTATTCACCCGAGCATGCGCGCCCGGGGCAGCCCGCAAAGTCGGATTTCGTGGGCTGGACGGGACTGATCCCGATCGCGGTGCTCATCGAGTACGTGTTCGGCATCAAGGCGGACGCCAAGAATGACGAGATCGTTTGGCGCGTGAACCTGACCGAACAGCACGGCATGGAGCGTTATCCCTTTGGCGGCAGATCGGTCACGCTGCTGTGCGACGCACGCGAAAGTGTTGACGCAGAGCCGCACATCACACTCACGTGCGACACCCCCGTCAAGGTGCGCGTCATCTGGAACGGTGGCGAAAAGGTGATCCAAGCATAAAAACAAAACAATAGCGGGAGGGCATTAGCCCTCCCGCAATTTATTTATTCCTTATCTACCGACGCAAAAAAATCCTCTGCGTGCATGATCTCAAAATGCTCGAACCTGCTGCCGTTGACCAAATGCTCGCATCGTGCGTGCGAGTAGGTCAGATTTTTGGGCTTAGGCCAGATCAGCAGAATTTGCTTGACGCTATCATCGCGGGGCGGCAGCTCCAGCTCTGCGCGCTGAATAACCAGCTCGCGGCGTGCGTCAAATTCGGTCTCTGCTGTTTCGGAGTTTTTATGTACCTTGTAAAACCACTTGTTAAAATGGCGCGCCTCGACATAATAGTGCTCTTTGGTCTTCTCAATATTCCAGCGACCGTGCGTGGAAATAAAGGAAAGCAGCGTGACGCGATAGGTGTCTGTGGGCGTGAT